>WBUV01000507.1 GCA_008933525.1 Bacteroidales bacterium
TGGTAAGATAAAGAATATTCAAGTTTAGTTTTATACTGTTAATAATTATTTGAACTGATTTGATGAATGCATGCAGACTTAATATTTGATGAAATATCTACTCAGTTTTCATTTTTGATTTAATATTTTTTGTAAATTTCTTTCACTATCAGAAACTTAACTCTATGCGCCATGAGCAAGGATAAAAAGGAAAAGAAGCATAAAAAGGAAAAAGATGAGAAAAAGCCTAAGGATAAAAAACATGCTATCCCTTCGCTAGACGACCATTACGAACTTGTTGACTCTCATCCTGAAAAACTCGACAAAAAATTTTACGAGAAGGAAATTGAGCGACTTCATGTGGAGTTAAACAAACTCTTGGAGTGGATAAAGTTCAAGAAACTCAAAGTTGTTCTCATCTTCGAAGGGCGCGATGCTGCCGGAAAAGGTGGTGTGATAAAAACCATTTCCGAGCGATTAAATCCTCGCTCATGCAGAATTGTCGCGTTGGGTGTTCCTACCGAGAAGGAAAAAACTCAGTGGTACTTTCAGCGGTATGTGGCTCATTTACCTGCCGCTGGCGAAATGGTGCTTTTCGATAGGAGTTGGTACAATAGGGCAGGAGTTGAAAAGGTTATGGGGTTCTGTAACGAGGAGGAGTACTTGGAGTTTTTACGATCGTGCCCCGAGTATGAGCGAATGTTGGTTCGTTCCGATATCATTCTCATTAAGTATTGGTTCTCGGTTAGCGATACCGAGCAGGAACGTCGATTTCAGGAGAGAATTAATGATCCTACTAAACGTTGGAAGTTAAGCCCAATGGATGTTGAATCGCGGAACCGCTGGGTGGAGTATTCAAAAGCAAAAGACGAAATGTTTGCCCATACCGATATTAAGCAAGCGCCTTGGTGGGTAGTTCGTGCCGACGATAAACGCCGTGCTAGGCTAAATTGCATTAATCATTTGTTGAGTTTAATTCCATACGAGGATTTAACACCGCCTCCAATTAAGCTCGAGGCTCGGAGAGAGGATAATTCCTATGTTCGTCCACCAATAACGGATCAGAATTTTGTACCAGAAGTTTACTAATTGAATTTGTTTTTACAACCCCTTCAAGGGCTTTAAACCCTTGAAGGGGTTTTTTGTGTGGATTAAAAATTGAACGGTTGATATTCTACCTTAAAATATTTTACTGGAGCAAAATTCTTTTAGTACGAGCAAGTTTTTCGCCGCGAATTACAAAGGTAACCTCTTTTGCTCCGTAGTAAAACCTGAAGCTTAGATCGCCAGTATTTTTTATCGAGCAAATAAGTTCAGGTTGTATTGGGATTATAAATTTATCTTCGTACCAAATTTTATCTTCGTACGATACGTTTTGGGTAGTTATATGTTTAGTGCTATCTACTGTTGTGGTTGTAGTATAGGTAGCATCGCTTTTCTTTCGGGTGTCAGTTGTATTCGATTTTACCTGTAATGGGAAAATCTGAAAGTTCGACTTCGCGTATGCATTGGTATCTCTTGGAAAACTTGACGAATTTCGTTTAACCACCCAGTACATGTTGACCCTATCGTAGCTTTCACTTTTCTCCCTAAGTATAGTGATTTCTGCATTTTCTACATCACATCTCCGTTCTACGGGCTTAATTTCAAAGGTATAACTGGAGCGGATTACTTTTTTATACTCGTCGTTGTACGACTTATAGCTACTATTGCCAATAAAAGAGCAGTTTGATAAACCTATGGTAAAACCAATTATTCCAAAAATTATAAGTTTTCTCATGAAATAATGCATTTAAAAAATATTAAACCCCGGTATATCGTCAATCTTTATAGGACGGCCATTTTTCAAACCTACACCAATAACATTGGCCTTAACCGCTATTTTTCCATCAGGAAGTTTTACGGCCTCCTGTTCAAAAATCATTCTCAAATGGCCTTCGCGTCTGGTTTTTAGCCTAACAACAAACTTATCGCCACTGGTAAGCGAGTGCTTATAATCAATCTCAATTCGCGATACAACTAAGTCTATTCCCTCGTTGTGTAGCTTTGCAAAATCAATTCCTTTATCGAGTAAGTATTTATGGCGTGCATGTTCTAAGTAGTTAAGGTAAACAGAGTTGTTTACTATTCCCTGTAAGTCGCATTCGTAATCGCGTACCTCAAATTCTAGTTCGTAAGTTTCCATGTTTTTGGGGATATTGGGTTGTTGAGTAATATAGTTATTAAGTAATTAGGTGATTGAGTGATTAGGTGATTG
>WBUV01000043.1 GCA_008933525.1 Bacteroidales bacterium
CCCTGGACCATGATAAGGGTCTTGCCCCAGCAAAACCACCTTAACCTTATCGAAAGGTGTATGATTAAATGCAGAAAAAATCTGTGAACCAGGAGGGTAAATTGTATATTGCTTTTTCTCATCAACCAAAAACTCCTTCAATTTCAAGAAATACTCTTTTTTAAATTCCTCTCCTAGAACAACTTTCCAGCTCTCCTCAATTTGTGGGTTTACTTCGGCATTCATACTTTATAGAATTATCTCACTAAAATATTGAATATTTTAAAACCATTTTGCTAAATTTGAATAGATGATGTAAATCAAACTATTTTTTTGTTGAAACGTATATAATAAAGATTAAATTTGTAAAACAAGACCCCAAAAGATATCAACTATGAAAAACCTAGTAATCTCAAAAAGTAGAGTTCGCAACTACTTGTCGGAGAAGTTGGCAAAGAATGTATTGAAATCCGATGAAAACGATTTGATATTAGTGTTGAGATACAACGCGCTGGGCGGTTTTGAGTTTTTATCGGACGAGGATTTGTTCGAGAACTTTAATTCATCGCTTCCCGAAATAGATTTCGTTGAAATGGTTGGCTCCGACGATACTCACCTTCACTTGGCAGTTAAGCCAGAGCATAAGGACGAGGAAGATGCCATTCTAATTGATGTTAAAAGGGCTCTACAGATTATATAGTTGATTTTAAGTTAAATTTTCCTGACCCATCGATGAACCATTTCACGATGGGTTGTTTATATATAAGAACTTAAAGAAATTTAAAATGAAGAACTTTGATTACTACAACCCTGTAAAAATCCTTTTTGGCGAAGGTAAAATTGACCAAATTCCGGCAGAACTGAAGCACGGCGATAAAATACTGCTGACCTACGGAGGTGGAAGCATCAAAAAAAATGGTACTTACGACAAGGTGATGAAAGCACTAAAGGGCTTTCAGGTAGTTGAGTTTGGTGGTATTGAAGCCAACCCAAAATTCGAAACACTAATAAAAGCAGTTCAAATAGTAAAGGAGCAAAAAATCGATTTTATCCTTGCAGTTGGCGGAGGTTCGGTTATTGATGGCACTAAATTTATTGCTGCTGCAGCAATTTTCGAAGGAAAAGACCCTTGGGATATCCTAGTAAAAGGTATAAAGGTTGAAAAGGCTGTTCCTTTTGGTTCCGTTCTCACATTACCCGCAACCGGTAGCGAAATGAACTCCGGTGCGGTTATTAGCCGATTATCAACTAAAGAAAAGTATGCTTTCGGGAGTCCTGTGCTATTTCCCAAGTTCTCAGTACTAGACCCAACCACAACTCTTTCGCTTCCACCGCATCAGGTAGCCAATGGAATTGTTGATGCTTACATTCACACAGTGGAGCAGTATCTAACCTATCCGAGCAATTCTCCAATTCAAGATAAGTTTGCAGAATCTATTCTTAAAACATTAATTGAAGTTGGACCTAAAACACTAAGCAACCCTGACGATTTAGCACACAGGGCTAACTTTATGTGGAGCTGCACAATGGCTCTAAATGGACTTATTGCAACAGGTGTTCCTACAGATTGGGCAACCCACATGATTGGCCACGAATTAACTGCATTCTTTGGATTAGACCACGGTGTTACATTGGCAATTGTATATCCAGCCCTTCTCCGCGAAATGGTTGATTTCAAAAGAGAGAAACTGTTCCAGTACGGCGAGGAGGTTTGGGGAATTAAAAACGATGGACGCCCAGAAACAATTGAAAAAATAATTAATAAAACCGAAGAATTCTTCCGCTCATTAAGCGTAAAAACTAAACTTAATGAGCACGGAATAACCAAGGAGCAAACAAAACCTATTGTGGAACGCTTTAAGGAAAGAGGCTGGAAACTTGGTGAACAAAAAAATATCACACACGATGTTGTTGAACGAATTCTAGATAGAGCTTTGAGTTAAAATAAGAGGCGCCTTTTGGCGCCTCTTATGCTAATATTTTTTGAAGAACTCGTTAAAATGTTTGATGTTAAAATTCTCGCTCACGTTTTCAGCCATACTAAAAACCCTATAATACGAAGCATTATCCTTTATTGGAGGAATATAATCGAACTCGTAATAGTTGTTAATTTTAAACTTGGACTCTCCTAAACAAACAGAAGGATCCTTAATACATTTACACTTGTTCATTGGTTTAAGGTTTAGTTAAGTTAGGCTTGGTTATACTATTTTATTTCGTTTAGAAACGTATAGTTTTACTTTTACTCAAACTCCATAAAAATTGTGCAAGTTTACAAAAAAATAAAACATATAGTTAGATTAAAAAGAAGTTAAATTTTGGAATTCACATTGCTTAGAATAACAATCAACAAATTAGGGCTCTCACATCTCTGCAAGAGCCCTACCCTATAATAAACCTAACCAAACCTTAGTTTTGTATATTATATCCACAATAACCAGGGCCTCTTCCATTTCCCATTCCGTGTCTTCCACCACCACGTTTCATACCCTTATCAAATTTACGGCCTTGGTGTGCATTGAAATAAACCTTTTGCTCATCGGTTAACAACGATGCAACCTCTACCTTATGAGCTGCCGCTTTCTTTTGAATTTGGGCGCGTACAGCGGCCATTTCATCAATAAGTTTATTAATTGCATTCAAATCAGGCTTCTCTGCCGATTGAAGAGTGCGCATTCTTGCTCTCTTTTCACCTAGTTCATTCTTTAAAGGTGTAACATCATTAATATGCTTTACCCTTAAGTCGTTGATTTTCTGCTGTTGCTCATCGGTTAAGTTGGGAATTTTGCAATCTGCATTACCAATTTTATCTGGATTTTTTCCCACTCCACCTCTAAACTGTTGTCCTTGTTGAGAGTAGGCCGATAAGCCAATCGACATAAATGTCACCAACACTATACTTCCAAACCTTTTCATAACAAATAATTTAAGTGATTAATTCTGATTATTATTAGTTCGAGGATTTTGACCTCTACGCATGCGCTCCATTTTTCTGAACTGATTTTGCTGATAATCGTGCATTCTCCGGATAAACTTATTGAACTTTTCTTTTTGCTCTGGGGTGCACTTAGCCTTTACCTCTTGCAAATGCTCAACCATAACTCTTTTTTGCGCCTGTTGAACTTGACCAAACTCATCAATTAGGCTATCAATGGTCTGTTGATTTGGTTCATCCTTTACAACCTCTTCGGTTAGTAGTTTATTTATATCTCTAATCTGAACCTCAAGAGTGTCGAATGCTTTGTGAAACTTAACTTTGAGCATTCTAAACTCATCCCTTTGCTCAGGCGAAAGGTCTAAGGCCTTTGCCATAAAATCGCGATGTTGCTCAGGTATTTCTTTTCTGGATTCACGAAACTCGCGTCCATCCTGCTTGTAGCTGTAGTAGCGGTACCCAAACGTTGCAAGAATTGTTACCAGTAAAACAGTCTCTATTATAATTACGATTACTAAGAATCGTGTTTTAGTTAAAAAGTTCATAACTATTTATTGTTTTCTGTTTCATCAATTTGAATATCGTATATATTATTGCTCGATGTTGGAAAATATTCATCGGCTAAAAGCTCTATAGACTCATCGGAATCGGACTGAGCTATACTGGAATTAATGTTGGATAAAAAAGAACCCATTACAATCCCTACAAACACTGCAGCTGTCGACAAAGAAGCAATCAAAGCGTAACGTATTGGTCGTAAGAGGATCGACTCTTGCTCTTTATCATCCTTTATTCTATTTAGGACTTTAGATGATAAGTATGGGTTGTGCGAAAACTCATTCTTCTCCTCTTCAATCAAACCATAAAGCTGCTTAACCTTGTTTAGTTCGGTACTGCAATCACTGCAATCCATCAAATGCTCTTTAATCTCCGATGTTTTTTCTGCGCTCAGCTCACCATCGAGAAATTGTAGCATAAACTTGTTTGTATCCTTGCAGTTCATTGTTTTGTTATTTTGTAGTTTGACAATCATTATTTTAAAAACTTGCGGTGGAACATTATTTTTTTTGATAATCGACCAAGTATTTTCGCAAATTGGTTTTAGCTCTGAATAGCAACGATTCCACCGAGGATACTGACACATCCATAACCTCAGCAATTTCCTTGTACGATAAATCCTGATACTTACTAAGGATAATTGCTACCCGCTGATTCTCTGGCAATTTGTTTATTGCCTCCTTCAGTAGTTTTTTGTTTTCCGATGATACAATGCTATAATCGGCCTCGGTGTCATCGGTTGAAACTATCTGAAAGGTTGTTTCTTTACCATCACCCTTATTAAATAGGTTAAGGTTAAAAATTGATGTTTCGCGCTTTTTCTTCCTCAAATGATTTAACGATTTATTTACTGCAATCCGGTAAATCCAAGTGGAAAGTTTCGATTCCTTCCTAAACCCGGGTAACGACTCGTATAGCTCAACAAAAACATCCTGTGCCAAATCTTCCGCCTCGTGATACGATGTTACAAAACCCCGGCAGGTTGTAACCACCATGCGCTGATACTTCTCCATAAGCTCAGCAAAAGCCTTATGGTCGTTATCATCTATAACTTTTTGAACTAAAATACAATCGTCCATTTAATAGAATTAAGATGCTATTATGACAACATCCAAATCAATTTCTTGCGGTATACTAATGAAAATAATTATAAATTTAGATAAAAATGATGAGTTATTGAGTTTTAAAAAGATTCTTACCATTTTTAAACAATCTTGAATAGATTGGTATACTTTTGTAAAAAATTTTTCGCCATGGGAATTCGACTAAAGATTATTACAGGATTTATTATCCTAGCTTCGCTACTGGTTATTTCGGGCTTAATATCTATTTACGAACTTACGAAACTGGGAAACTCAGTAAACACTCTTATTAACGATAACTACCGTAGTATCGATTACTCCAAGCAAATGTCGCTGAGCCTTGAACAGCAGAAAAAGGCCATTATAATGGCAATAAATGGCGAAAACGAAAAAGCGATATCGCTTTTCAATACATCAAAACAAGATTTTGAAACTAACCTTCGCAATGCAGCCAACAATCTTACAATTCCTGGAGAAGTAAATTACGTAGATTCCATTGCATTATTTTTCGCGAACTACACTCCAATTGCCGAGTCATTCATTAAAGACCCAAAGCATAATATAAATGTCTACTTAAACGATATCCAGCCTCAAGTTTGGGCTATTCAGAATAAAGTGAATGAACTACTTACTGTCAATCAACAAAGTTTGCTCCAAACAGCCACTTTGCTTGAAAAAAGCCCTTACAGAACAATCCTCCCTGGCTTAATTGTAGTAATAACAAGTATAATATTCTCAGTTATTTTCAACTACATGATATCGTATTACATGATTAAGCCGGTAATTAGAATTACGAAAAGCATAAACGACTTTGTCAAGTATAAAAAACCCTTTGAGGTAACAGTTGAAACAAAAGATGAATTGAACGATTTGAAAGAATCCGTTAAAAACCTTATCACAACAAAGAATATTCAAAAAAACTAAAATGAGACCACACATATTACTTAGGTATATTGGCCTAGTAATGCTCCTTAATGCTGCATTTATTCTTCTATCCTATTTTATTTCATTATATCATCACGATAGTGGTCAGTACCCATTACTATTTAGTTTTTTCATTACTGCTCTTATTGGGTTATTCCCAATTGTTTTTGTCCCAAAAGCTGTAAATCTTTCCAATAAAGAAGCATACTTCGTGGTTGTGCTTAGCTGGATTCTATCATGCTTCGTTGGAATGCTCCCTTTGCTTCTATGGGGAGGAGAATTTACTTTAGTGAAAGCACTCTTTGAGAGCATATCGGGTTATACAACAACAGGAGCAACAATCCTGAATGATGTTGAAGCATTACCAAAAGGACTGCTATTCTGGCGTTCATCAATGCACTTTATTGGAGGAATGGGAATAGTTGTTTTTATGCTTATAATTCTACCATCGTTGGGCAAAGCGCAAATGACACTCTCCAAAATGGAAATTTCACCTCTTGCACAGGAAAACTTTAAGTATAGAACACGAAAAATGCTTAATATAATCCTAGCGGTTTATATTGGGCTTAACTTTCTTCAGATTATACTATTAATGGTTTTTGGAATGGGTTTATTCGATGCCGTTAACCACGCATTCGCAACGATTGCCACAGGAGGTTTTTCTACAAAAAATGCAAGTCTAGCCTACTATAACAGCGTTCCTATCGATTTAATTGTTATTTTCTTTATGTTTATTTCAGGAATGCACTTTGGATTGATTTACACTACTTTAGCTCTAAAAAAAACAAATATTTTCACATCTCCAGTAGTTAAGTATTATTTTATAATTACTGTAATAGGAATAACTGCTGTAGCCTTCAACTTACATGGAAATATTTACGAAAGCTGGGGCGATAGCTTTAGATATGCTGCATTTCAGGTTGTTTCACTTTCAACCACAACAGGGTTTGCAAACGCCGACTCTTCCATATGGCCTCCACTTTCAATTGGAATTATTATATTCTTTACCATTCAATGTGCCTGTTCAGGTTCTACGGCAGGAGGAATGAAGGCCGACAGGGTTGTTATCTTTTTTCAATCTCTAAAAAGTCAGATTCTCAGAATTCAGCATCCACAAGCCATTATCCCAGTTCGTTTGGGCAAAAGTATTATTAGCGACGAAGTGGTAAACTCAACAGTTCTATTTATAGTTGTCTACATATTGGTTCTGCTAATAAGTACACTACTTTTGGCAACAATGGGGTTCGATTTGTTAACAGGTTTCTCGGCTTCTGCAGCAACAATGGGGAATGCTGGACCAGGATTTGGACTGGTAGGTTCAATGAGCAACTTCTCTAAGTTGTCCGACCCTGCTCTCGTCGTACTATCGTTCGATATGCTTATTGGGCGTTTAGAGATATTTGGATTTATCCTTCTTTTCCTTACCAGAAGTTGGAAATAGAAATTCTTTCATAAATTAACATCTCATTAACTAGCATTTTGCAATATGGCTTTATATGGTTACTTTTGGGTTGCCTTGAAGTGAAGACTATATGCGTCCACATATAATATTGCGATACAACGGTTTGGTGCTGCTTTTTAATGCAGTATTTATGTTTATTGCCTTCTGCATATCGCTACATTTTAGAGATGCTGGAACATTTCCATTACTTCTTAGCACAATATTAACCACTTTAATAGGCATTTTCCCTATAGTATTTGTTCCAAAAGCATTTGATTTATCTAATAAAGAAGCTTACTTAATTGTTGTATCGAGTTGGTTGCTTTCTTGTCTTTTCGGAATGCTACCCTTTTTACTTTACGGTAAGGAGTTTTCAGTAATAAATGCATGGTTCGAGAGTGTATCGGGGTATACAACTACCGGCTCAACAATTCTTGCAAATGTTGAATCGTTACCAAAAGGTTTGATGTTCTGGCGCTCATCAACGCATTGGTTAGGGGGAATCGGTGTTGTGCTTTTTGTTTTGATAGTAATCCCAACATTGGGTAAAGCCAAAATGGCCTTATCGAGAGTGGAATTATCCGCACTTGCCAAAGACAACTTTCATAACAAGACAAGAAATATTCTTTACATTATACTTTATGTTTATTTAGGATTAACCCTTTTACAAACAGTATTACTGTATGTTTTTGGTATGAGTTTATTCGATGCAGTAAACCATTCATTTGCAACTATTGCTACCGGAGGATTTTCAACCAAAAACACTAGTATTGCACATTACAATAGCCTAGCAATAGAAGTTATTATAACTATTTTTATGTTTTTTGCAGGCATACATTTTGGAATGCTATTTAATACCATAACCTTTAAGAAAAGGAATTGTTTTAACTCCCAAATTGTTAGATATTATACATTCTCCATAATTCTAGTGGCAATACTTATATCAATAGATCTATTGGGTAAAATATATACGAATTGGGGCGAATCGTTCCGACATTCAATATTTCAAGTAGTTTCATTGGCAACAACCACAGGATTTGCCACCACTGATACAGCCATATGGCCAACGTTATCTATTATCTTATTAATACTTATTTCGTTCCAATGCGCCTGCTCTGGCTCTACTGGCGGTGGTATTAAAGCCGATAGAGTTTTTGTTTTCATCAAAATGCTACGCAGGCAAACCATTCAGTTACAACATCCTCAAGCAGTTGTACCTGTAAAAGTAAATAATCATATTGTTGATGATGATATTTTGGGCTCAATTCTCCTTTTTATTGTCTTCTACATTGTTATTGTGGTCGTTTCAACAGTACTTTTGGCAATATTCGGACAGGATCTAATGACTGCATTTAGTGCATCACTTGCATCGGTTAGTAATATTGGCCCTGGTTTTGGCAAAGTGGGATCAATGGCAAACTACTTTGACATTGATGGAGCCTCAAAACTTGTTCTATCTGTTGGTATGCTGCTCGGACGTTTGGAAATATACGGACTACTATTGCTATTTATGTTCCATTCATGGAAATAATTTCTCTTCCGAAATACCAACTAATTGATTGATATTATTTCATCGGGTTTAAATTGCTAATTCACAGTCATACTCAAAAAACACATCGAGTTATCTAAATCAGAATGACATTGAGAGCAATTCAAATTTACGGAAACAAAAAAGCCTCTGATTTCTCAGAGGCTTAACGTTGCATTGGCGGTCCGGACGGGACTCGAACCCGCGACCTCCGCCGTGACAGGGCGGCATTCTAACCAACTGAACTACCGAACCAAATGCTTTTTTACGTAAAACTTCACTTCTGAAGTTTTGCGGTCTGGACGAGACTCGAACTCGCGACCTCCGCCGTGACAGGGCGGCATTCTAACCAACTGAACTACCAGACCATTAATTTAAGAACGTTTAAATCCCTTTAAAGCGTTGCAAAAGTATAACAGTTTTACAAATTATGCAAGGGGTAAGCGTAATTATTTCTTAAAAAAAGTAAAGTTTACACTACCATAAAATCGATGTTCCGAGAAAAAAGGATGATTATCAAACTTATAGTTAGCGGAGTGCTCCAGAATAAAGCATCCACCTTCCTCCAATAAATTTCTACTAAATATGATATCGGGTATTTGATCTATATCCTTTAAGTCGTAAGGTGGGTCGGCAAAAATGATGTTATACTTTGAATAGCTTCTATTGATAAAACCAAATGCATCGGCTTTAATGGCATTCAGATTTGATATATTTAACTTTTGAGCGGTTTCCTTTATGAATTTATTATGCACAAAATCGCGCTCAATAGAATCAACCGAAATAACGCCACGCGAGATAAACTCAAAGCTAATACTACCAGTCCCTGAAAAAAGGTCCAGTACTTTTAACTCTTCGAAATCGTAGTTATTGTTGATGATGTTGAATAAACTTTCCTTGGCAAAATCAGTGGTCGGTCTTGCTTTAAAGTTTTTAGGTGGATTGAACATTCTACCTCTGAAACTTCCACCAATTATTCGCATACAACAAAACTATTAAACAAAGTGTAGTACCTGTTTCGCTGCCTTAACAGACGATAGCTGAAATGCACAGAATTAAAAATTGGGTCAATCGAAACATTACCGAACATCTTGTTTAGCCCCTTTACAACGTCATTATTATTATATGACTCTCCTAGTATATTTAACTGAATTGATGCGAAATTATCAGTGATAGAATTACAAAAACTTAAAATGTAGTAAAGTGCATCATTTGTATGCATGTAAGTAAAAGCATTGGCCACAATGAGCTTTTCATTTTTATGATACACTATGGTCATTCGTGTTTCTTCAAAATATACTTGAACATAATTCTCATACTTGCTCTTGCCAAAACCAACAAATAATGATGAGGATTGAGTCAAGAAAATTGTATTTGGCTGAATTTTTAACCACGCAGAACTCAAGGTATAAGGCATGGCAAATAATACTACCATGTTCTCACCATTACTTATTGATGTGTATCGTAACTCAAAGTGTTCTGGTAAAGGATGAGTAAGTTCAAACAAATCCTTAATTCGTTGAATATCAAAAAAATCTTTGGGTACAATTGTGAACGGAGATATTGTATAGGAAAAAAATACTTTTTTGAACTTTTGATTTAAAAAGGGAAATTCTTTAACGATTCCTTCAATTACTGGATACCAGTTATCGTGTTTTATTACATTTCCAGAATAAGGCTTATAAACCAATACTATAAAAGTATTACGAATAGTATCCTTAATAGCAAATGAAAATCCATTCAGGCAAGCCTGAATGGATAATTCATATACCTCTGTTCTATCCTTATCGAAAGTTTCGTCTATAAGTTCTAATTCAACCATAGCATCGAATTACTCCCAGTTTCCGGCATTATTTGTAGCTTCTATCATCGATCCAACTTGTAAACCAGGATATTTCTCAAGTTTCTTTTGCAAGTCATTTATATTAATAATTTCCTGACGATTAAGCCCTTTTAAAATAACATCGTTATGAGCTTTACATTCGAAAACTTTCACCTTAACCTTTGAACCGGTTTCAAGTTCACCTGCTGCCATTTCAAACTGAATCCCACCAGAGAAAGGAACAAATCGCAATGAGTCAACTGCGTAATTTTTGAATAAACTATCACGAACAGCAACTTTGATTGTATCACGGTATACTTTACCCTGAGCTAAGGCAACAGAGTCATCCTCGGATCCAATTTGTTTTACCACTTTAAATTCACCTTCCTTTAAGAAAGTGATTAGAGTGTCAAAACTTCCAGTAAATTTGTTGAAACGTGAACGATATGCCAACTGAGCAGTTCTAACATCTTTTAAACGCTGAATAGTTGCATCGTAACGTTTATCTTTTTCTTTGTTGAAACGTATTGGAGCCATAATGCTTTCAAAAACGAAGTAGCCTACAACTACGATTAAAATTGCTAGTAGAATTTGATATACTGTTTTCATTTTGCAATAATTGGTTTAAGTTTGCCTGCAAATTTAATAACATATAATTAAATTAGAACCCCTAAGTAAAATTTTATTTGCTCAAATGTTAAAAAATAGAATTCGAGACGAAATTCAATCTTATCTTAACTTCACTCCAACACTTGGGCAAATAGATGCTATTGAGAACCTTGCAAACTTTACAGTTAACCCAAAACCCAATAGTTGTGTTTTACTCAAAGGTTTTGCAGGAACAGGAAAAACATCAATAATTGCTGGTTTTGTAAAAACACTCCAGAAACTTAGCATTAAGTTTGAGTTATTAGCTCCCACAGGGAGAGCTGCTAAAGTTTTGACTGAATACTCCGGCGTACAGGCACAAACAATTCACAAATGCATTTACCGCCAGAAAAGCATGAGCGAAGGTTTGGGTCGTTTTGTTCTCAACTTCAACAAACTTACCGATGCCATTTTTATTGTTGATGAAGCATCGATGCTTTCTAATACATCTTTCGACGACAACACTTTCGGATCGGGGAAGTTGCTGTCCGACTTGGTTGAGTTTGTAAGTCAAGGAAAAAACTGCAGATTAATCATTGTTGGCGATACAGCTCAATTGCCTCCAGTTGGTCTTGACATCAGTCCTGCGCTTAATTACTCTGAACTGTCAAATTTCAACCTCGATGTAACTGAAATTTTCCTGAACGAGGTTGTTCGGCAACAATCCGAATCGGGAATACTGTATAATGCCACCCAAATTAGGAATATCCTAGATTCGGGCTTTGTTGAAACCCCAAAACTCTCCGTTAAGGGTTTCGATGATATTAAACGAATTTCAGGTGGCGAATTGATTGAATTCCTATCCGAAGAGTACGAAAAAGATGGAAGAGAAGGAAATGTGGTAATCTGCTATTCCAATAAAAGGGCAAATAAGTATAATAATGGTATTCGATCGAGAGTACTTTATATAGAAGACGAACTTTCGCCAGGCGATTATTTGATGGTGGCCCGCAATAGCTACTACTGGGTAGACGATATCCCCGAAATAGGTTTTATTGCCAATGGCGATATTGTTGAGGTAATGAGAGTTGGTAAACGTTATGATATGTATGGTTTCCGATTTGCCGATGTTACCATACGCTTACTCGATGATAATAAGCAACTTATTGACGCAAGAATTATTCTAGACTCCTTAATGATGGATGGGCCATCGTTAGGTTCGGAACATATGAAAACCCTTTACCAGCAAATTTCGCTGGATTACATGCATATAAAAACCAGCAAGGCACGACTAAAAAAAATCAAAGAAGATCCTTTTTTTAATGCGATGCAGGTTAAATTTGCGTATGCTGTAACATGCCATAAAGCTCAGGGAGGACAATGGCCAAATATTTTTATTGATCATGGATTTTTTAAACCCGAAATGATTAATAGAGAATATCTTAGATGGCTTTACACTGCCGTTACAAGGGCTACAAGCAAAGTATACTTGGTTAATTTTGACGAATCATTCTTTTAAATTATGCAGAAAAGTATTGAACTAGTTAAGACCGATATAACAACCCTAGATATTGATGCAATTGTTAACGCAGCAAATCAGAGTTTGCTTGGTGGAGGTGGCGTTGATGGAGCTATACACAGAGCCGCAGGACCTGATCTTTTAGCAGAATGCAAAAAAATTGGCGGTTGCCCAACAGGCGAAGCTAAAATCACGAAGGGATACAACTTAAAAGCTAAATACATAATTCACACTGTTGGTCCAATATGGAAAAGTGGAACTGAAAATGAAACTGTACTTCTCCGAAAGGCCTATACCAACAGCCTAAGCATTGCCAATGAACACAGAATTAAAACCATTGCTTTCCCAAATATTAGCACTGGTGTTTATGGGTTCCCAAAACAACTTGCTGCTGAGATTGCAATAAAAATTACCAGGGCATTTATTGAAAAAAATAAATATCCTCAAAAAGTAATTTTTGTATGTTTTGACGAGGAAAACTATAATATCTATAATGCAATTTTAAAAAACAACTAGATTAACAATAGTATAGGGGCATTTTTTTAAATTTTCATTCAATTTGGCTTTACATCTAAATATTAATCTCGTACTTTTCAAGTCTCCTGTCCAACGATTGTCTTGTGATATTAAGTAATTGGGCTGTTTCTGCTTTCTTGTAGCCAGTTTTTTCCAACGCTTTCATTATCACAATTTTTT
>WBUV01000044.1 GCA_008933525.1 Bacteroidales bacterium
ATACTGTCCGTTGTCACTTTAATCTCGTCAGGGGTGAGCCAGCCCTGCTCAGTGCGTTTTGCATTAAATATCTGACAACCTAACTTATCGCGCTTGCTTACCTTGCATCGAGTGAAGAAAAGGGTGTTGAAATCGGAACTTAATGAACCAGCGCCCTCGTCGAATTGTGTGCTTACATTCTCGTCTACAGGTTTAGGACTACTCCAGATGCCTTTGACATCCCTAGTTGTAAGAAATATATCAGTAAAATACTCGCCTGTTACTGCGCTTAGTTTTCCACCAGTTGTGCCTTTTCTGGAGCTTGTGAATAGCAGTTCGGTGTAATCGTTCGAGGCAAATGCAGGGCTAAATTCACTGAATTTGGTGTTAATTCCGCGCATGTTTATGATCTCGTAGCCCGAAGGGGTTGCCTTCCATTTTTTTGAGAGTTCGCACGATTCAATTCCTGAATCGGCAAGTTTATCGAGTGGGGCTAGTACTTTATACTTTTGATACTGCTCAATGGCTTCGTCGTATTTTTCGCCCATCTTTAGCATTTCGGCGTAATAGAAGAATACTTTTGGATCGGGACACTCCCTAAGTATTGCCTTTTGGTACCAGAGTTCTGCTTGACGTGCATTTCCAATTAATCGGTAACAGTTCCCAATTTTATAAAGATACTTCGAGAGTTCTACCTTATCTTTAACTTTATCAATATCATCCTTGTATAGATCAATAGCTTCGTAGTAACCACCTGCCTTATAAAGAGCGTCTGCTCTTGTTAGTTTTGTGGTTTGTGCTACTGCTACATTCGATAAAAGCAGAATCCCTAATAGGGTAATTGTCCCATTCTTAATGGCTGATTTTAATCCAATCATAAATGTACTTTTCTAATGAACGCAAAAATATTCTAAAAGTATCTAAAATATAAATAGTAAAGGTAAATATTATTTTAAAGATTTTGCAATTCAATGGTTAAAACCTAACCACCAGAAAGCAAAAATCCCAGATAAACTGGGATTTTAAAACAAAAACACGACTGAAAACCTATCGGATGAAAAGCATTTCGCGATATTTTGGTAGCGGCCACATCTCATCGTCAACTATCATCTCAAGTTTATCGATATGGTAACGAATATCCTCGATGTATGGCCTAACATTTTTGGCGTATAGGTGAGCTCTTTCCACAACATCCTCCACAAGATTAGCCTCTTTGCGATACTCAATCATCTCATCAACCTGTTTACGTATTTCGTGGATGTGCTCCGAAATTTCATACAGAAGATTTAACTGATGATTTGCCAATTTCTCATATTCCTTTGGAAATAGTTCTTTTAAACCTTTTACGTTCGAAATCAGAATGTTTTGGTACGCAATTGCCGTTGGTATTATATGATTTATGGCTAAATCGCCTAGAACACGTGCTTCAATTTGTACTTTCTTTAGAAATATCTCGTTGCGAATTTCGTAGCGAGCCTCAAGTTCTCTGAGTGTAAGTACTTTGTTTTTTGTCAGTAGTTCTTTCGATGAGTCGAGTAGGAATGTTTTGAACGCTTCAATTGCATTTTGGATATTGGGTAATCCACGGAGAGCAGCCTCATCAACCCAATCCTGGCTGTAACCGTTACCCTCGAATCGGATTTTCTTGGAATCGATAATAACCTTACGCAGGCACTGGATTATCGCCTCATCCTTTTTAACACCCTTTTCAATAACTTTCTCAACCTCAACCTTAAATTTATTGAGTTGGTCGGCAACGGCTGTATTTAGCACAATCATTGGCGATGCGCAGCTACCCGATGAGCCTACAGCGCGAAACTCGAAGCGGTTTCCTGTGAATGCGAATGGTGATGTACGGTTGCGGTCAGTATTGTCGAGTAAAATCTCAGGGATTTTTCCGATGATGTCCAGCTTTAGCTCGGTTTTCTCATCGGGAGTCATCTTTTGATCACTCACCTTTTCCTCAAGTTCATCGAGCACAGCACTTAGGGTTTTTCCAATAAATACCGACATAATGGCTGGCGGAGCCTCGTGTGCGCCAAGTCGGTGCGAGTTCGATTCCGAAGCAATACTACCAATAAGAAGTGCGGAGTGATCCTGAACCGCCTTCATGGTGTTGATTAGGAATGTTAGGAACTGTAGGTTGTTTTTAGGTGTTCTTCCTGGCGATAGAAGGTTTACACCGCTATCGGTCATCATCGACCAGTTGTTGTGCTTGCCTGAGCCGTTTACTCCTTTAAATGGTTTTTCGTGGAAAAGTATACGGAAGTTATGCTGACGGGCAACCCTATCCATTAGCGACATAATAAGCTGGTTGTGGTCAACCGCAAGGTTGGCCTCCTCGAATATAGGTGCGCACTCAAACTGGTTTGGGGCAACCTCGTTGTGGCGTGTTTTAACAGGGATGCCTAGTTTGTAAGCCTCCAACTCAAAGTGACGCATAAATGCAGTAACTCTAGAGGGGATTGAGCCAAAGTAGTGGTCTTCTAATTGTTGGTCTTTTGCAGCTGCATGTCCCATAAGAGTGCGACCGCAAAGGGCAAGGTCGGGGCGGGCGTTGAACAACGCCTCGTCAACCAAAAAGTACTCCTGTTCCCAGCCTAGAGTGGCAAATACTTTTTTTGCGTCCTTATCGAAATACTCCAAAACCGATACTGCTGCTTTGTCAAGTGCCGTTAGCGATTTTAGCAATGGAGTCTTAAAATCCAGCGCTTCGCCTGTATAGGAAACAAAAACCGTTGGAATACAAAGCGTTTGGTCGAGTATAAACGCAGGTGACGATGGATCCCAAGCCGAATAACCGCGAGCCTCGAATGTGTTTCGGATTCCACCACTTGGAAAGCTCGATGCATCGGGCTCCTGCTGAACAAGCATTTCACCTTTAAAGAGTTCAATAGCCTTGCCATCCTTATCGATGGAGAGAAAAGCATCGTGCTTTTCGGCTGTTGCTCCGTTCAATGGTTGGAACCAGTGGGTGTAGTGCGTTGCGCCCTGCTCCATTGCCCATGCTTTCATTGCAGCGGCAACTTGGCCTGCAATTTTTCTGTCGATACGTCGGCCCTCGTCAATTGAGGTGATTAGGCTTTCGTAAGCATCGGCCGATAGGTAGCGTTTCATCTTTTCCCTATCAAAAACATTAACCCCAAATATTTCGGAATATTTAGAGCCTTTGTTTCCATTGAATTCTAGAGGGTTTCTGTTAACAGCCTCTTTGAATGCGGTGAATCTTTGTTTAGCCATAGTTTAGTTTTTATTTCATTGCAAAAATAAATTATTTTTAAATATGTATAAAAATATATGGGGGTATATTTTAAAAATAATGAAAAAAATTTTAAAAATATAAAAATGTATAGGGGTATAGTTTTGAAAAATGTATTTTTTGAAATTTTGATATGTGTTTAAATGATAGTTTGAATTTATATCCCTTTATAATATCTTTATAGCATTAATGAACAAACTATTTTATACTTGCGTTAACCAAGTACAAGCGTTTTTACAATGGAAAAGGACAATAGAAAGTATTCTAGCGACGAGATTACAGTTTTTTGGCGACCATCGGAGTGCGTGCACGCATCAATATGCTACTCCAAGTTACTATCGGTGTTTAACCCGCGCAAAAGACCCTGGGTTGATATGAAAGGTGGTACAACAAGGCAGATTATTGAGATTGTGAACGAGTGCCCCACCAATGCGCTGATGTTTATGTGGAACGATCCCGAGAAGAACGCTGCCGAAACATCCAAGAAAGCTGTTAAGGATTTAACTAGCGAGCAAGCAGCCGATTTTGGCGTTGAACCAGTAAAAATTCAGGTTATGCCCAATGGCCCTGTTTTGGTATCGGGTAACTTTCAACTGTTAGATTCCGAGGGTAAAGAGATAAAGTCGATGAAGATGGTTTCGCTATGCCGATGTGGTAGCTCCAACGGGCAACCATTCTGCGATGGAACACACTTTAAGGTTGGATTTAGAGATAAGGAGTAACAGCAATGGATGAGCAAAAGAAAGTTGCAGCAAAGCTGCATTTGTCCAAGACTGGACCAATAAAAATTACCGGAAAGTTCTACATTGTGGATACTCAGGGTAACGACTTAACCCCCGAAGGCGAAGGTGATGTTTACCTCTGCGCCTGCGGCAATTCCAAAACAAAACCATTCTGCGACGGAAGCCATAAGAAGTAAGATTAGATGAAACTTTGTTTTCCGCTTTTTTATAACTTCAATCTTCCGACTTCCTACTTCCAACAGCAATATAATTTTTACTAGTTTTGCGGCATGGCAATAAAGAAAATAGGCCCTGTTACAAGGGCTTTACTTTTGGTGTTGGGCTTACTATCGCTGGGTTTTGGAGTGTTGGGAATATTTGTACCATTACTTCCAACTACTCCTTTTCTGCTTCTTGCCGCCTATTGCTTTATTCGGAGTTCCGACAGGTTGTACAATTGGCTTATTGGCAACAAATTTTTGGGACACTACATCCATAATTATATAGAGAATAGGGCAATTGAGCCGCGCATAAAGTGGTTTACCATTGCATTGCTTTGGATATCGATACTAACCTCTGTTATTGCGTTGAGCCTAGCGCTGTGGATTAAAGCATTGCTTATTGCAATTGCGGTGGGCGTTACGGTGCATATTTTGAGGTTGAGGTAGATTCCATTAAGTTTAGTTTGTTACTGACATTCTTCTTGCTGCATACAGTTGCATACCATTATTCTGATAAGTGGATGCAGCAGATTTCTGCGAGTAAGCGGTTTTTACTCTTAATTATCAGGAATTTCGGGTTCAACCAGCTTTATCAACTTTTCTAAAGATTCCTGCCATCCTAAATAGCACATCTCTGCAGGGATAACAGACGGAATACCCTCCTGCAAAACCTTTAACTCTGTGCCGCACGAAACCCTATTGAGCCATACAGAGGTGATTATTTCGCCGGGCAAATTTGGATCGTCAAATTTATCGCTGTATTTAATGAACTCATTAGGCTTAATTTCTAGAAAGTTGCCGCCAAAAGAGTGGCTGTTTCCCGTAGTAAAGTTCATAAACGACATTTTAAAGCTTCCTCCAACTTTAAAATCCATATGATGAACCAAACATATGAAACCGTATGGCGGAATCCACCACGAATATGCATTTGAGTCGGTAAAAGCTCTATAAATCTTTTCTGGAGTTGCTTTAATAACTCTATGCAATGTTACGCTATTCCCTGTCATAATATTACGTTTAAGTGTTATTCTGTAGTCTGTTAATCAACTAATAAACAGTGAAAACGCATATAATGTTCGGTTAGGTTAATGCATTGTGTAGCAGTTTGTAGGTGCGGTCGGAGACTGCTATTTAGATATGCCGAAGTCTGAAATTTTAGAGAGCAATTGATTACTATTTAATTGTTAATATAAATTATTAATCATCATCTCTTTTACAAAAAGAAAAGGCGCTGAAAAACCAGCACCTTTCAAAATATGGTATATGTAAATTTTACTTTCTGCTTACCGCATCCTCAATTACAAGCGTAAACATATCGCGCATATTGCCACCCATTGCCCTTACCTGCTGAGGAATAATGCTGGCCTCGCTCATTCCTGGTACAGTGTTTATTTCGAGGAAGTAGATGTTGTCGTTGTCAACTATATAGTCGACCCGTACAATTCCGCGGCAATCGAGCCTATCGTATATTTTTGAGGAGAATTCCTGAATTCTTTTGGTGAGCGTTTCCGATATTTCGGCGGGAGTAACCTCCTTGGATTTGTTCTGGTATTTTGCCTCGTAATCGAAAAACTCGTTCATCGATATTATCTCGGTTACAGGCATTACAATCTCCTTGCTATCCGATTTAAACACACCGCAGGTGAACTCCCTGCCGCTTATAAACTCCTCAAGGATTATTGTTCTGTCCTCCTTAAAGGCATTTTCTATTGCAGGCATAAGGTCCTCGGTAAATTTTACCTTGCTAACACCGTAGCTGCTACCGCTCTCGTTGGGTTTTACAAATATTGGTAGTCCAAGTGTTTTTATGATATTGTCGGTATCAAATTTTTGCCCACGCTTTAGGTTAATTCCCTTTGCTAGGTTAACTCCAGTTTCCTTAACCAGTTCCTTGCAGTAGTACTTGTGAAAGGTAAACGATGAGTTCATTACACTTCCTGTGGTGTAGGGGATATTCATCATTTCAAGGTAGCCTTGTAGTAAACCATTCTCGCCTGGTGTACCGTGGATTGCAATAAGCGCGCAGTCGAATTTTAGTTTTGCACCCTTAACCGTAGCGCTAAAATCGTTCTTATCAATCTCAATCTCGCCAAGTTCAGGGTGCTTTAACGCCCAGCTTGTTCCTTTAATAAAAACGGTATATGCGTTGTACTTATCGGCATCTATCCAGCCCGATATTTGTGCTGCACTTTTAAGCGATATGTTTGCCTCGGAGGAGTTCCCTCCAGCAAGTATGGCAATATTAAGTTTGTTTTCCATTGTTTACAGATTGTAGTGCAAAACTGCAAGAAATTTGGGAAATTGAAAAATTTCAACATCGATATTATTGTTTTTAATCTATCGAATTGTTCTGTTGGGTTGATAGCACCTAATTATTCGTCAAATATTTTTTTGAAAACAACACAAATCGCCTTAACTTTTGACGCTTAACACGGTTGTGAGTATGAGAAATATTCCATTGCTTTTAATGCTTTTACTATTCTGCACAGTTGTGGATGCGCAAACAATTTTAGTAAAAGGTAAGGTTACCGATACTCAAAAGAAAGCCATAGCCGGAGTTACAGTAGTTATCAAAGGCACTTCAATTTTTACTCAAACCCGGAACGATGGAGCCTATCAGATTTACTCCACATATGGCGATACACTTGTATTTACTTCAACTTTAGGAATGACTGAATCCATTGTGGTTAGCAATAAGTACTTAGATTCCCCGAAGAACTACTTGCTTATTGATGTGGAGTTAGCCATCGATAATCAAATATTTAACTTGTCGCTGGAGGAGCTAATGAGCATAAAAATTACCACTGCCTCCAATATTTCTGAGAAGTTAAACGATGCCCCTGCAACTATCATTGTGCTTACACAGAAGCAAATTCTCGATTTAGGATATATTAAACTATCCGATATTTTAGACGATTTGCCTGGAATGGACATTGTTAAAACATATGGCGACACATACTATAAAAATTACTGGAGAGGATTTCGAAATACAGTGGGAACTGCCTATTTGTTGATGGTAGACGGGATGCTACAAAATCAACTTTGGACCAATACGGATCAAATTATGGCAGCAATCCCCATTTCGAATATCGAAAGGGTTGAGGTTGTTTATGGCCCAGCATCATCGGTTTATGGTGCAAATGCTATTATGGGCGTTATAAATGTTCTTACGAAGAAAACATCCGATGCGGATGGTACGCATTTTAATTTCCAGAGTTTTCGCAGTATAAACAACTATTTTACTGGCGACTATAATGTTTTTTACCAACGGAATAATATCAGATTTAGTGTTACAGGTAGAGTGGAGGATGGCGATGTGAACGAGTTTATTAACCCCAACGATTTTTATTGGACTCGTGATGAGCATTATTCCAACTCCGCTCTTTGGGGCGATGTTGTTAATAATAAGAATCTTGGAGGCTTGTTTTCGTCGCCAGAGCGAAATAGGGCGTTGGATTTTCGCTTATATATTGATGATTTGGAGTTGGGTGTCAATTTTTACAATTTAAGCACAGGCTACGGAACCGTTTATCCTGCGGATAGGGTTCAACCCGTGAACCGTTGGCCACAAACCGAGTTTAGTATATATTCAAGGTATTCAAAGCAGTTAACATCGAAAATCAACTCTCGAACATTGTTCCGTTTCCGCAAAAGCGATATTACCAACGATGGTTTATTTATTGAGGCGTATAACACTACCAATAATAGTTTAGGCGATTCAACAATTGCGCATGTTCTGGTAGGTTCTGGTGAATCGGTTAGGGGTATCGATTTTTCTTCGTGGTCAACCTATAACCGAAGCGTTGCTGCTTTTCAGGATTTCGATGTTTCCTTAAACGATATGATTTCGTTCAACTTTGGGCTTAAGTACGAGAGTAAAAATCTTGAACGGAATTATAATGCGGTTTATTCCGATTACGTTGCTCCAAGTGTTTTAATTAACGCTTCGTTGCTTTATCCTCCAATAACACAAAATGTTGATAGGTATAACAACAGGGTTTTTATTATTGATGAGGCAGCCTATTTTCAGGGGCGTCTAAGGCTTAACAGGAGCAATGCGCTTAATATTGGCGCTCGATACGATTATAATTCACAGTATGGTGGTTCTTCAACCTTGCGTATGGGGTATGTGGGGAGTTTTAAGAGTTTAACGGCAAAATTGTTGTACGGACAAGCTTACCAAGAGCCAACAATGAGGAATTTGTATGGAGGATGGAGCGGTTCCGGTAGTAATGAGAATTTAAAACCGGAACTTTCGAATACAATTGAGGCATCGGCCATCTATACAAAAGGGAAAATAAGCGCCTTGGCCAGCGCGTATCGTGTTATGATTACCAATACCATAGTGGGCGATAACCAATCGGCCAGTAACCTTGGAGAACGAATTATTTCAGGACTCGACTTGCACCTAAGAACCCAGATATCGCAGTCGTTTATTAAGAATTTAAGCGCGTGGATTTACTATTCAGCAATTCTCTCGGAGAAGGAGAAAAAGTTCGACACCGATGGGAATCTCACCGGAAGTGGAATTATTGGCGATTTGGCTCACAGTAAATTATATTTTGGAACAACGGCCGATATCGGAAAGCATTTGACAATTAATTTTCGAGGGCGATTTATTGGAGAGCGCGAAACAGTTATTACAAACCCAATTAGAACAATTCCATCGTACTTGACCATTGATGGTAATATTCAGGTGAGAGATGTGATTTATAAAGGGCTTAACATCGAAGTTAAGTTCATTAATTTGACCAATACGGTTTACTATCATCCGGGTATTCGCGAGGCCGATTCGGGAGAATCGCCAGGAACTTGGGATTCCAACGGGTTGGGATGGAGTGGAAGCCATGGGTGGTACAACTCAAAACTACCCCAGCCACGGTTCTTTACAATGGTAGGGATTACTCTTAACCTATAATGGTTATCTTTATATTTAATTTTAAGTAATAGTCTAATCATTTTAAAAGTATGAGATATTTTTTTGTTTATTTTTTGGTTTCCTTCCTTGCTATACAGGTTGCAATCAGTCAAAGCGATAGAGTAGATGCATTAAAGTCAGAATTAAGAAAATCTCAAAACGACAGTTTAAATAGTATACTCTATATAAGTTTGAGCGAACTATATTCAAAAACAAACCTCGACTCGGCACTTTTCTACGTTGAAAAAGCTCAACGTATTGTTGATAAGTTTATAAGCAAAGAGTTATGGGCACAAGGTAGAATGGGGGATGTTAAGCGAGAACTAGGTAATATTCACTACTACAAAAAAGACTTTGATAGTGCAATTTCATACTACCAATCGGCAGTCCAAGTTTTCGAAACGCTATCGAACAATGGAGATTCATTGCTAGTATCGCAATACAAAAAGAGCATGTCGGACGTAATCGTAAATCTGAGCCTAGTTTATACCAATAAAGGCAATTACGATAAAGCATTGGAGCAATACCTGAGGGCTTTAAAAATTTACGAGAGTTTGAACAATGTAAAAGGTGCAGCAAGCTGTAATTTGGGTGTTGGAACATTACTTTATTATCAAGCTGATTATCCAAAAGCAATAGAATACTTTAATCAAGCTTACAATTTATATCAGAAGGCTAATGATAAAAGTGCAGTTGCCAACGTGCTGAATGCATTAGGTTCGGTGTATTATGTAACTAACGATTTTGCTAAGGCCATTGATCATTTCAAGAAGTCGCTCGATGTGAAGGTTGAGATGAAAGATAAGACGGGAATTTCATCTGCATATTCTAACCTTGCTTCGGTTTACATGAATACTGGCGATTATGATTTAGCCATTGATTATTACAATAAGGGCTTGAATATTGATAAAGAGCTTGGCGATTTGTATGGTGTTGCTATTAATGAAGCGAATATTGCCCGTCTTTATTTCGAGATGTCGAAGGTTGATATTACTGGTTCAAAAAGAGAGGAATATTTAGTTAAGGCGCTTCAAATGTCAAAAGATGCGTATTCAAAATCAATTAAACTAGGGGTTTTACCCCTCAAGAATAATATTGCGGAATTATTAATTTCCATCCATAGGTCGTTAGGGAATTACCGGGAAGCAACTAGTTATTTTGATACTTACATTGCTACAAAGGATAGTTTGTTCAGTCAGGATAAAACAGATGCGCTTGCCGAGATGCAAACTAAGTACGAAACAGAAAAGAAAGAGCAAGAAATAAGTAATCAACAGTTAATTATTGAGAAACAGGAGGCCATTAATAAACGACAATTGGTTCAACGTAATTTTCTAATTGTAGGTTCAGCATTATTGCTACTGCTTGTTTTTATTGCCTATGGAGCCTATAAGCAAAAGAAGAAGAGCAACAAGGTTATTGCGGAGAAAAATATTGCATTAAAAACTGCCAATGAGGAGATTCTTGCTCAGAATGAAGAGATTGAGGCACAACGAGACATGGTTATTGCTCAAAAGGAGAAAATTGAAGAGGCTCATAACCATATAACTCAAAGTTTACAATATGCACAAAGCATTCAGTCGTCGATACTTCCATCAGTAGGAGTATTTGAAAGCATTAGCCCCGAGTATTTTGTTGTAATGAAACCAAAGGATATTGTGAGTGGCGATTTCTTCTGGGCAACGACTTTTGATGAGTATAGAATATTTTGTGTTGCAGACTGTACAGGTCATGGCGTCCCCGGTGCTTTTATGAGTATTTTAGGAATTTCATCGTTGAATGAGATTATTTCTAAGAATAAAAAATCAAACCCCGCTCAAATTCTAGATTTGATGCGTCAGAATGTGATTGATACTTTAGGGAAAAACCAAATTGGACATAAGGATGGAATTGATATAGCATTGTGTGTAATTAACACAACCAATAGAGAGTTGCACTATTCTGGTGCGCGAATTCCAGTATGGATAGTTGCTGAAGAAAATACAGTATTGGGTGATCAGTTCCTTAATAATGACCTTTTGGAGGCGGATGGGTACAAATTGACTCAGGTTAAGGCCGATATTATGCCCGTTGGTTTTATCGATAAAATGGAACCGTTTACCGAACAAGTAATCAAACTTCCAGATAATAAAGTCTCAGTGTATATTGCATCGGATGGCTTTTCCGATCAGTTCGGTAAAAGTAATGGTAAAAAGTACTCTGTAAAAAGGCTGAAGCATTTTATCTTGCGGAATGCAGGTAGAACCTTTAAAGAGCAAGAGTTGATGCTAGAGGAAGAATTCCAGACATGGAAGGGCGATGGAGAGCAAATTGATGATGTGACAGTGTTTGGAATTCGTTTATAAGAAGGAGTATTTAGTCCGTGAAAAAATAGTTTTCAGTATGCTAATTTGTTGCTTCTGGAAATCAAAGGAATCTATAAGTTTAATTTTGTATCAGTTAAAATAAACAATCTTTTAATTAAGATGTTTTTTAAAAAAAACAATTTATGGAAATACTTATTATTGTTGTTGCAGCATTTCTAACGGCAATACTCACATTCTTTTCGGGCTTTGGACTTGGCACAATTCTAACGCCAGTGTTTATGATTTTCTTTCCTGTGGATTTGGCCATTGCATTGACAGGTGTTGTGCATTTTTTCAACAATATTTTCAAGATTATTTTGGTTGGGAAGAACGCCGATAAGGCAGTATTGTTACGATTTGGTATCCCTGCAGTTATTGCTTCGTTTATTGGAGCATGGATACTGCTTCATATTCCTGATTCCCAACCACTTTGCTCATACAGTCTGTTTGGCAAAACATTCGAGGTTTATCCCGTGAAGTTAATAATATCGGTTTTGCTTATAATCTTCGCCTCTATGGACTTGATACCTTACTTTAACAAGTTGCAGTTTGGCAAGGAAAAACTTCCTTTGGGCGGTGCGCTAAGCGGATTTTTTGGTGGTTTATCTGGAAATCAGGGCGCTTTGCGTAGTGCATTCCTTATAAAGGCAGGACTTACAAAGGAGTCTTTTATTGGTACTGCTGTGGTTGTTTCAACTTTTGTTGATTTCACTAGGCTGAGCGTTTACGCCACACGTTTTGTTAAATCGGGGTTAACGGATAATATCATCCTGGTTATTCTTGCGACTTTGGCTGCAATAGCTGGGGCGTATATTGGGAATAAACTACTTAAAAAAGTAACCATTAAGTACATTCAGGTGCTAATTGCAATAATGCTTATATTGATATCGTTAGCCTTGGCTGCTGGAATAATTTAGATATATTTGCCTATTGTACTAAATATAATATCTACTGAATATGAAGATAGGAATTATAATAGAAACCAAGGAGTTTGAAAAAGCGTGGAACGCATTCCGTTTTGCTGTTACAGCAAAGAAACAGGGTCACGAGGTGAAGGTTTTCCTAATGGGCGAGGCAGTTGAATGCGAGGGCTTAACTCACGATAAGTACAATGTGGATGAGCAGTTAAAAGCATTCGTAAGCGTTGGTGGAGAAATACTGGCCTGTGGCACTTGCTTAAAATCTAGGAAATTGGAATCAACTGAGGCTTGTCCTATTTCAACAATGGTGGATTGTGTGAACTTAGTTGTTTGGGCCGATAAAATGGTAACTTTCTAGGACACTACTCCTGAAAATCTTTCCCAGCAGAGTATTTTCTACACTTCTCAATCAGTTCATTCATGTCGTTGGGAAGTGGCGATTCAAAGTTCATCTCCTTGCCCGATTTGGGATGCGTAAATCCTAATGTTTGTGCGTGTAAAGCGTGACGTGGGCATATCTCAAAGCAGTTTTCTACAAACTGCTTATATTTTGATGTTAAGTTTCCTTTAAGAATCTTATCGCCTCCGTAAACCTCATCGCTGAAAAGCGGGTGCTTAATGTACTCCAGGTGTGCTCGTATTTGGTGAGTACGGCCAGTCTCCAGTTTGCACTCAATAAGTGTTACAAAACCAAAGCGCT
>WBUV01000045.1 GCA_008933525.1 Bacteroidales bacterium
ATAAAGAACACGCAAAAGAAATTGCTACTTTGTTCGACACCCACTACATTAAAACAAATTTTGGAACAGATATTTATGGAACTGAATACAGCGCTGTTCTTAAAAACATTTACGCCATTGCTGCCGGCATAGCGCATGGCTTAGGCTATGGCGATAACTTCTTATCGGTTCTTATTAGCAACTCGCAACGCGAAATAGAGAGGTTCCTCAAAAAGACATACCCTAGCAAGCGTAGGATGAGCACATCGGCATACCTTGGTGATTTGCTCGTAACCACCTATTCTCAGTTTAGCCGCAACAGAACTTTTGGAACGATGATAGGAAAAGGTTACTCTGTAAAATCAACCATGCTGGAAATGAACATGATAGCCGAAGGGTACAACGCATCGAAATGTATCAAAGAGATCAACTCTAAGTATAACGTTAAAATGCCTATTGCCGATGCGGTATACAACATCCTTTACGAAAACATTTCGCCTGCCATTGAAATGAAACTTCTTACAAACAAATTAAAGTAAACTCTCATTAAGCATATTAATCAATAAAACACTTTAAATATGAGCGAACTCAAAGTTAACTTAAACAATATCATGGACTTTGTGAGCAAAGAGGAAATTAACTCGCTTAAAAGTACAATCGAGGAGAGCCAATTAAGATTGGAGCAAAAAACTGGAAAAGGTAACGATTTCCTAGGTTGGCTTTCGCTGCCAACTAGCATAACAAGCACTCAGATTTCGGAAATCGAAAAGGTTGCCAAAGATTTACGCGAAAAAAGCGAAGTTGTTGTTGTAATAGGCATTGGAGGATCGTACCTAGGAGCAAAAGCTGTACTTGAAGCTCTAGGAAATAGTTTTTCGCAGTTACAGGACAATGGTAATCCACACGTAATATTTGCCGGACAAAATATTTGCGAAGATTACCACTCAGAATTATTGCAATTGCTAAACAATAAAAAATATTCCATCGTTGTAATTTCAAAATCGGGAACCACAACTGAGCCTGCAATTGCATTTAGAATACTAAAACAACACCTTGAGAATTCGGTGGGAAAATCGGAAGCAGCAAGCCGTATTGTTGCTATTACCGATCAATCGAAAGGTGCACTTCGAAAATTAGCTGATGCAGAAGGATACAGAACCTTTATAATTCCCGATGATGTAGGAGGCAGATACTCTGTGCTGACACCTGTTGGTTTGCTCCCTATCGCCATTGCAGGTTTTGATATAAGGAAAATGGTTGAAGGCGCTGCTGTTGCCGAGGAAAAAACATCGTCAAAAGTTGCCTTTGAGGCAAATGCAGCATGCTCCTATGTTGCAGCAAGGAACGCCCTTTACAAAAGAGGAAAGAATGTTGAAATAATGGTGAACTACACACCAAAACTACACTACCTAACCGAATGGTGGAAACAACTCTACGGTGAAAGCGAAGGGAAAGAGAACAAAGGCATATTCCCAGCTGGTGTCGATTTTACATCCGACCTTCACTCAATGGGGCAATACATCCAAGAAGGCGAACGCATGATTTTCGAAACGGTTATCTCCGTAGAAAAGCCTGCAAGCAAACTCATTGTTCCCAATGATCCTGAAAATCTTGATCAGCTAAACTTTCTATCCGGCAAACGCTACTCCGAAGTAAACAAGATGGCCGAGTTAGGAACAATTGTAGCACATAACGATGGTGGAGTGCCATGCATTTCGATAACCATCCCTGAATTAAGTCCATACTGGGTAGGTTATCTTCTATACTTCTTTGAGAGAGCCTGTGCAATAAGTGGTTATACGCTTGATGTAAATCCTTTCGATCAACCAGGTGTTGAAGCTTACAAGAAAAACATGTTTGCACTATTAGGCAAACCTGGATTTGAAGAACAGAGCAAGGTGCTGAAGAAACGATTAGGAATTTAAAGTAATGTAAAAGGAGAGGCAAATACCTCTCCTTTTATTTTGAAAACACACTAACTAATTAAAAAGCAAAACCTATTGCAAATCCAATGCGAGTTCGGAAACCCTCAAATTTGCCTGTATCAAAAGTATCAGTTCCAGATTTTACTTCAACTTTGCCAGAACCATAATGTCCACCAAAAAATAGATCCATTGTAAACCCAGACTTAGTAATCCATTGACGACCAATTGCTAAACCTCCACCAATATTTGAATAAGTTGCCTTGTCGGCATCAGCTTTAAGGCTAAAGTTTTGATAACGAACATAAGGTGCTAGGTAAAAACCATCGATCGCGTTTCCTTTTGGGTAAAAACGATACTCTGGAGTTAAGATTAGTCCTGTAAATTTTGTATCCTCTACGCTGTAATTAAGGTAAGCAACGCCCAATTGACCCGACATGTTATCGTTAAACTCTCTCTCGTAAAAAATAGATCCTGTACCAACAATAAGACTTAGGGTGTTCACTTTAACAACATTCTTCTCTTCAGAAACATTTGATTCTTGAGCAAATGCAGGGATTGCAAGTAAGCCAACTAGGGCTAAAACGATAATTTTTTTCATAATGATTTAAATAGTTTAGTTTGACAGTTTAATTAAACAATTCTTGTGCCAGAATTCTATAATAATGAAAAAAGGAGCATTTCTGCTCCTTTTTAACATTTTTATCTCGAAATAATTAACTTTTGAGTTTTCTTCAGTTGATTTTTGCTATCGCTGAAATTAACAGTATACAAGTAAACCCCCGACGAAAGTTCATTTTTACTAAATGGGATAACACTTTCACCTTCCTCTAAACGCATTTGCTCAAAACCACCAACTCGCTGCCCCAACATATTGTAAATATCAACGCTAACGGTTCCTGCTTTGGGTAAATTGAATTTAAAATTCCCTTCAGTTGAAATTGGATTTGGGTAAACTCCAACCTTAAAGGTGTCCTGAGCGAAAGTCTCCACATCGGTTGGTGCGGAACCAATAATTGCACGAATCAGAAAATTATAACTCAGCGAAGCATTCAGTTCCGTGAGCTGTTTCCAGCTGCCGCCCGAGTAAATCCATGCACCCTTTCCTGAAACCATTGGGCCAGCATCGGTAGCCAAAGGATACCCTGCAGTTGTAGTAACAGTATAACCAACCCAATAATCTTTGTTTGATTTAATCTCAAGAGGTTGTGATAATGTATGCGAAGTCCAAGCATCGAAAAGAGCAGCAGGCTCACTTTGAGAATAAGTAGTTGAATTTATGGCAGGAGTTGCACCAGCATTAACCTCCCATATCTTCACGGTTTCCCCACTGGTAACATCCGATCCACTGTTTCCATTCAAGTAGAAATCAACCTTAATAATTTTTCGGCCAATTAGATTTGTTAGTTCGGCCGCTGTAAATTTTGTTGCAACCGTAAGCGTAGTAGCACCAGCACCTATTCCGCTAGCCAAACCTTTATCGTTCCTCAACACAACATAAGGAAGGAAATCGATAGCAACATCGAACGAAATGGCTGAACCTGCAGTGGTAACATTTGAAATCTTAAGGCCACCCGCACTGCCATCGTTTAGGAAACTACTTGGATTTGTTTGATCGTTGATAGCCGTTCGGCTGTATGCCGAGTTGAAAGTAGCGCTATTCAATGTTCCATTAACAGTGGTTGTTCCCCCAGGTCGGTAAATGTAAACTTCATCTGGGGGGCCATCGGCATTGCCTATTCCTTCGTAAAGCGAGTTTATTCTATAAACTAGCATTCCATCGCTAGGTAAACCAGAGTCGTAACCTTCTCGTTTCCTATATTCCACTACAAAGTATTCCTGATATGAATTCGGAGATGGTATCATATAAACGTTCTGAGTACTTGAGGTTGATAAAGGGCTAAGGGTGTAAGTTCCAGTTTGATTAATCTGCGGAATGCTACTTATCCATCCGCCATAAAGATATTTCATGTATGCTCCCATATTCTGAGGAACATCAAGAGTTCTTTCCATAACATCCCACACTCCAACAGCATCAACGGTTACTTCTTCATCGTAATGGTACAGGTCGGGTGCTCCAACAGCGTGAAACATTTCGTGGCAGAGGGTTCCAAGATCAATCCTATTTGATCCAAAGAATTGGATCTGGAAGGTATAATCACCCACTTGTTTCCCGTTAATCGATGCCGTTTGCGAATACAAACTCCACTGATGTGGCCAAAGCAGATCGTTCCAGGTATCATTAGTTCCAGCAACAATAAAAGAAACAACATCTACATAGCCATCGCCGTTAATATCCAGATCAAGGCCTACTGGAATGGCTGCACTAACAGCATTAACTGCATTCTTCAACAGTGTATGCTCCCTGTATGTCTTGCCCGAGGTGTTTGTAGAGCCTGTAATATTTGGGTCATAACCAATAGGATTCGTTGCAGCATTGTAAGGGCGATAATAGTTTCGATTCTGTGTATCGGTATACCAAACAACATTTCCGCCTGTAGGTGCTGGATAAAACGTGGAATTAACAGTAAATTTATTATAGGAAACCTTACTGTAGTAATCCTTTACTGATTCGGTTGTATTATTGTAAACTGTTTCGTAGTACGAAACAGCTTCAGTAGCAGGAGCATCGTCGGCAAATTTTATAAAAATTACCACGTTATTCATTGTCACATCGGCATTTGTACTGATAGGCCGAATGCCATTGGCAACTTTACTTTCCGAAATATCAATAAAGTGATTATTCACTTTCATTCGGGCACGTCTTTGAGCATATCGCTCCTTGGAGATGTTAGCATTAGGCTTAAGCGATTTAGTTGACGAAGGCTTAACCTTTCCAACCACATATTCTGAGGCCGACAAATCGCCATTAATTTCAACAGCATAAACGTAATAACCTGTTTTGGGGTGCTGAATTATGGTATATCCTTCTGAATCGTGGAGCCAATTATGAAACTCATCGCCACTTGCAAAGCAGGCAACTATTGCACCATCGGGCTGAGTTACCGTTACAGGCATATTATACTTAGGAGCAGCATTCAAATACAAAGCAAAGAATAAACCCTGCAGCAGTAACAAAATGCCTTTTTTTAATTGTAAAGTATGTTTCATTGTATATCAGATTAAATTCAAATTATCTCCTTTTAAGTAGTGAATCGGGAAGAAAACCATGGAACTGAATCCTGGTTGTAGAGAGGATTTCGACAACAGAAACTTCCTGAAGTTTAACTGTATCGGTTTCGGTTTTTGACTGTGTCCATTCCTGACCGATTTGCAAGGTAATGTTCTCATTTTTAAACCTCACAGAAATGCTCTTTGAGTCAATTTTCAAAATCTCTAAATCGGAATAACTAAAAGGTAGCTTATTAACTCCAATTAAGAGCGAAGAAACACCACCTCCAGCAGCACCTTTAAGGATTTTTCCTGTACCTAAAACCGCAACTAACGAATCAACAGCAAAATCATTACTCCTGAAAACCTGCAAATCGCGAGTTTCCTTATTGAAGGAATAGGTTGGAGAATCGATCCTTCTTCCAGGAGGAACTTTGCCCTGCAAAACTTTCCCTTCGGAAGTTTGAAAAAACTCAATAAATGCAAACTGATTCTGATTTTTTGCAGATTTAACCATTTTGTTTTTTGATGAGCATCCGGGCAGAATTAAAGTAATAAGCAACCCAAAGAATAATAGTTTAAGTGATCGTATCATTATTTTTTTGTTTGGAAGTATACAAATATATGACAATTATTAATGAGGTTTCCAATAAAAGACAAGATTAACATTTACCAAAACATGATTATATAAAACAAAAGAGACGAACAGTTAGTTCGCCTCCTCAAAAAAGCATATAATAATGGCTATGATTTTTTACTATTCTCTCCCTTTATACCCATTTTATTAGCAGTTCGCTCAGGTATATAAATCACAAGTTTCTGCCCTATCCTAATAAGATTCCTCCTTATATTATTCCACGATCTTAACTGTCCCACTGAAACTCCGTGCCTCTCGGCAATGCTTCCTAGCACATCTCCCTCCTTAACCTTATAAACATAGCGGACTGATCCCGGAGGAACATCGTACTGGTATGACGAGGAATATTTCGAAGGAGTAATGAGATTTTTTGGATTAAAGAAAATGCTATCCTTATAGGCAAAAATCTCTTTTTCTTTATCAATATAGCTACCCACTGCATCTAGTGGAATTCGTAAAATATATGCGCGTTCCTTGGCAGGTATTATATCCATCTTATACTGAGGATTTAAATCGCGAAGTAGATCCAAAGGAATATTCAACACTTCGGAAACCTGCCTCAGATGTAGCATATCCTTCACCATTAAGGTATCGGTTGTAGGTGGAATATTAATCGGCTGAGGTTTGATATTATGCTCGCGATGATAGTAATATGTATAATTAGCGGCTATAAATGCAGGTACATACCCACGAGTTTCTCGTGGCAAATAGTAATATATATCCCAATAATTCCGTTTCCCTCCCGAACGGCGAATTGCCTTATTAACGTTTCCTGGGCCACAGTTGTAAGCTGCAATTACTAAAGTCCAATCTTTATAAATTGAATAAAGATCCTTCAAAAAACGTGCAGCAGCATGACTTGCGGCAATTGGATCGCGGCGCTCATCCACATAAGAGTTTATTGTTAAGCTATACATGCGTCCTGTTCCATACATAAATTGCCATAGACCAGTTGCGCCAGCCCTAGAAACAGCTCTTGGATTCAGGGCCGATTCAATTATTGGCAAGAACCTTAGTTCTTGAGGCAACTGGTATTGATCTAGGATTTCCTCGAAAATTGGGAAGTAGTAATCCGTTAACCCGAGCATTACCTCAACCTGATCCTTTTTACGCTGAGTATAAACGTTGATAAAATTTTTGACTATGTGATTATAGGGCAAATCAATAAGAGAGTTTATACCTTGTAATCGCTTAATATAAAAGGAATCTGGATAATCGGCAAGTCCAATGCTGTCGGACTCAATACCTATTACAAGGCTATTTGAATCGACTGATTGCTGAACATACCAAAGATTTAAAAGACTATCGAGATTTCCGTTAATTTCCTCATCAAGTATTTTGTCGGCAATTATTGTATCGAGAACCGAAGTGTTATTATTTTGTGCCTTAACCTCAACCAAAACAACCGCAAGCACAAATAACATTAAAATTTTCTTCATAGGAGTAGAATTTCGTTTGATTATAATTCTAGGAAACAAATATAGCTAGGATAATACGACAAAAACAAATAAAAACGACTAATTCTGTTGAATACTAAAACGAGAACCTACATGAAATGCCCAGAACTGGCGCATTGTAGCCTGTGCTAGCTATATCAGAATTTATAAGTGTTGGTTCCACCTTGAAGCCTAAATTATCATTTACATTCCAATCGTACAAATGCGCATCAACATTTGCATCGAGAATATTCAGTACATAGATTGCTGCAAAGCCTAGAATTGCAAAATCTCTGTTTCGCCTGTAATTATCCATGAAGTACTTTAATTCTTTGTCTGTTCTAGAATTGCCAAACTCATTCTCCGTGGAATCATCGCCATCAGTTTGTAATTTCAGTGCAGTTTTAAATCGAGTATAACCTCTATTATTCCAACTTGCAATAAAATAGAATGTAGAAAGTCCACCGTACACAACGGGAACTTTCCAGTATTTCTTATTGTAGGTTTGTCCTAAACCAGGAACAATCGTGGAAAATATTGTTGCAGCGGCAGGCGAATGTTTACCTTGGTTATATACATACACAGCATCGACAACACTAGCAACGTAGAAAGCACCCGCAGCGGCATAATACAAATTTCTTGTTTGACGCTGCTCAACCATCCTCTGCTTAAACAACTCTTTGCTGGGATCATCAGCAGGCAATGCATTATACTCCGAAAGTCTATTTAAGTACTTTTTATTTGCATTCACGCCAAGATAAATCATTCCACCCATTCCACCGTAATAAATGGGTGTTTTCCAGTACTGTTTGTTAATAATTTGACCCGAACCGGGAAGCAGATGAGAACTCAACCATACACGTGAAGTAAAATCGCGTGCTTTTGGTTCTTCTTGAGTTTTTATTTGGGCAGATAGGTTGCTACCTACAATTAAAAGCGCAAAAATCAGAATGGCCGACTTCCTCATAAAGGTTTGTCGGCCTAACTCATATATAAAAACAATTGCATTCAAATCCTGAGGGCTATTAATTGCTTAGGGATTAAAATTACTCTTCAATCTTAATAAATTTCTCCAGAATCAGATCTAACTCATCGGGATTATTATAGGAGATAACAATTTTGCCATCACCTTTACCGCCAGGTTTTACATCGGCTCGTAATCCAAGTTTGTTGGTCAAATGCTCGTGAAGCATAATCTCGGATTCTGCCAAGGTTGAACTTTTGGGCTTGGATGCTTTGGGGGCTTTGTGGTTTTGAGAATCACGCACCAATTCCTCTACTTTACGAACCGAAAGATCCTCGTTAATGATCTTATTGTAAATACTCAACTGAAGCGATGTGTCGTCAACATTAACAAGTGCACGAGCATGCCCCATCGATATTTTAGACTCGCTAATTCCCACTTGTATTTCAGCTGGGAGTCTGAGTAATCGCATGTAATTGGTTACAGTTGCACGTTTCTTTCCAACTCTTTCGGCAAGTGTTTCCTGAGTAAGAGCACACTCATCAATTAGGCGCTGGTAGCTAATTGCAACCTCAATAGCATTAAGATCCTCGCGTTGAATATTTTCGACCAAAGCCATCTCCAACATTCCTTGATCATCAGCAGTACGAGTGAAAGCCGGAATTGTTTTAAGCCCTGCAAGTTTTACTGCTCTTAAACGACGCTCTCCAGAAATTAACTGGTAACGACCATCTAGCGCTCTAACAGTAATTGGCTGAATTACTCCAAGTTTCAGAATTGAATCGGAAAGTTCTTGTAGTGCATTCTCATCGAAATGTGTTCTGGGTTGGTAAGGGTTAAGATCAATTTTATCAACCTCAATTTCGTTAACCAACTCCCTAACAACATGAGAAACATGCTCCTCGTTACTATTTTTGGTAGAATCAATGGCAGCATCCTCAATAAGTGCTCCTAATCCCCGACCTAAAGCCATTTTTTTTGACATAATTAATTCTCCTACCTAAAACAATATTAATTTTCAACTATTTTATGTTCGTAATCTATACTGGTCATATTGTTCTTTTGGAGCAATTCACGAGCTAGATTAATATAATTTGCGGAACCTGTAGATGCAGCGTCGTATAGAATAACTGGTTTACCGTAACTTGGCGCTTCGCTTAACTTAATATTACGCTGGATAATAGTTTCGAAAACCATTTGCTGGAAATGCTTCTTAACCTCCTCAACAACCTGATTCGACAAGCGCAAACGAGCATCGTACATGGTTAAAAGGAAGCCCTCTATTTGCAACTCAGGGTTAAGGCGAGTCTGAATAATCTTTACTGTATTCAGTAGTTTTCCCAAACCTTCAAGCGCAAAGTACTCACACTGAACAGGAATAATTACAGAGTCAGCAGCGCTTAAAGCATTAACTGTAATCAAGCCCAACGAGGGAGAGCAATCTATAAAAATAAAATCGTAATCGTCCTTAACTTTCTCAATTACAGCCTTGAGTGTTTTCTCTCTGTTAGGCATGTTGAGCATTTCAATTTCAGCACCAACAAGATCGATATGCGAAGGGATTAAATCCAATCCTTTAATCTCGCTGTGCAGAATAATATCCTTTGGATTAACATCATCAACCAAACATTCGTAAATGCTTGTCTTGATGTTTCTTAAATCGAAACCTGTTCCTGAGGTAGCATTCGCCTGAGGATCGGCATCAATAAGAAGAACTTTCTTTTCCAAAACTGCAAGACTTGCTGCAAGATTGATGGCAGAGGTAGTTTTACCAACTCCCCCTTTTTGATTTGCTAAAGCAATTACTTTTCCCATTATCTATGGTTTTAAAAACAGGGCTCAAAAATACATATCATTAAACTATCAAACCAACTTGTGAACAACTTGAATATGAACAAAAGCAGGCTTGTTACTAACAGGTTATTAACAATTCGTTTAAACCTGCAATGTCTGCAAAAATAGAAAATCTTTTTAAATATCCCTCAGTAATTTTTCAATCGATATATCTATTTAATTTGATGTATTATATTTGCACCATAATTCGATGCATAAATTTTTGACTATTGAAAAATAACTGGTTCATAGTTGTCAATCCTCGTGCCGGTGGAGAAAAGGGAAGGATTGATTGGCCTACAATTGAAGGGTTACTAGTTAAATACAACATTGACTTCGACTACGCATTTACCGAGCACAAGCATCATGCTGTAGAGCTCACCGTAAGTGCTATAAAGCGTGGCTACAAAAAGTTGATTGCTGTTGGTGGCGACGGGACCCTTAACGAAGTTGTAAATGGTATCTTCATCCAAAAGGAGATTTCAGCATCCGAAATTATTGTAGGTGTAATTGCCGTTGGAACAGGAAACGATTGGTTCCGGATGTACAACATCCCCATTGGATACGAGGAATGCGTTAAGGCCATTAAAGCCGAATACGTTTTTAAGCAGGATGTGGGCAAGGTAGAGTACAGAGAATCGCTAGTTCAACATTCCAGATATTTTGTGAACGCCGCAGGCATTGGCTTTGATGCCGAGGTCGCCTCAAGAACGAATCGACTAAAAGACTTAGGTCAACGAGGTGCTTTACTCTATATGATTAGCCTACTAAAGGCCTTAATTGGTTACCATCACACAAAAGTATCGATTACTATCGATGGAAATACTATACAGGAGAACGCATTCAGCCTAACACTCGGCATAGGCCGATATAACGGAGCTGGCATGATGCAGGTACCGAATGCTATTGCCAACGACGGGCTTTATGATATAACCATGATTAAGAAGATAAGCAAATTTAGTGTTCTCAAGAATATTCATCGGTTATATAACGGAACAATTCTAAAGCACCCTAAAATAAAAAGTTTCCGAGGCGAAGTGATTGAAATCACCAGCAATCCACCTGTTAGGCTCGAAACCGACGGGGAATCGCTTGGCGAGTCGCCTTTCCGTTTCACAATACTACCCGAAGCAATTGGAGTGGTTGTAAGCGAAGGCTTTGTGTCGCAATTCAAGATGGAATCGGAGCTTTGCGCTGCCAATGCAGTTTAAGGCACAAAAACTTTAAGCGCTTGAGGACATATTTTCGCCTCTAGTCTTTCACCCATAATGCTGGGCTCACCATCTAAATGTACATAATCTTCAGCAGGGCGTTCAATTTGAATCTCTTTTACCTTAAAGCTTTGAACATACCTACAGCTATCAATTTGTTTGTTGAACAATCTAATTCCAATGGTTGGTGCTAAATATTTTGGAAAAGTTGAAATAATAGTAACGTTCAACATGCCATCCTGCATATCGGCCTCAGGCGCTATAAACGCATTATTACCCCATTGCGAAGCATTAGCTATTGTCACCAAAAATGCCTCTTTTTCAATAAGTTGACCGTTAACCCAAATTCTATATAATTTAGGTTTATAGTTTATATACTCCAGTATAGTGGTTTTCAAATAATTAGTAAAACCTCTACCCCCAATTCTTGAAAATTTATCGCCCACATGGGCATCGAAGCCAATCCCTGCGGTACAGAAAAAAGGAGTATTATTTAAGGTACCATAATCGACGGTTGCTATTCTTCCATGATTAAGAATATCTATCGCCTTATTTATATTGACTGCAATTCCCAAATGCCGAGCCATTCCATTACCTGAACCTCTGGGTATAATTCCTAGTACTGCAGGCGAGTTTACTAATTCTCGTGCAACTTCGTTCACCGTTCCATCGCCGCCAACAGCCACAATCCACTTAAATCCTTCGGCAACTGCTTTACGAGCAATAACACTTGCATCGCCAGCACATGTAGTATACTGAACTATTGGCAAAAACTGCAAAGGATTAAGCCTTTGGCTAATCTTTTTTTCCAAACCAACAGATGTGGACGACCCAGAAATTGGATTTATAATAAAGAGTACCTTTTCAAGAGTTGTATTCAATTCAAATAATTTTAAAGAGCCTGCAAAGTTAGCAATAATCAATTATAGCACAACATTTTTGTGTTAATGATAGTAAATATGAATTATAAAGTTTTATTCAGAAACTTCCAGATTGGTATATTTCCGATTATAATCAATCGCTAGACAATATTTATATGAAAAATGAGTTTAAAAAAAGATTACATGAAATTATTTACCTTTAGGCCGAAATTGATACCGATGCGAGCAAAATATATATTACTATTGCTATTTATGCTTTCTGTAAAGCTAATTGCGGCACAGGTTAGCGGCAATGGTACTTATCAATTCTTAAACTTATCGACTTCGGCTAGAACAACTGCACTTGGCGGGAAAATTGTAACTACCGACGAATCGGACATTTCAATAGTTCTGCAAAACCCATCGGCGCTAGATTCTAGCATGCACAACCAATTTACACTATCCTATATTGGCTATTTTGCAGGAATTTCTTACGGAACTTTCACCTATGCAAGAAACTATAGTAAGTATGGAAATTTTGCCATAAGTGCTCAGCGTATTGGTTATGGATCGTTCACCAGAGCCGATGAAACTGGAACAATAAACGGAGACTTCACCGCTTCGGAAACAGCTTTTAGCTTAAGCTACTCCAGAACTTTAGATTCTTGTTTTAATGTTGGGATTGCTCTAAAACCCATATATTCTCATTTAGATAAGTATACATCGTGGGGAATCGCCACAGATATTGCGGGAAACTACAACTCCAAAAATGGACTGTTTGCTGCAGGAATTATTCTCAAAAACATTGGATCGACATTAAAATCGTACACACCCGAAACAAAAGAGCCTCTTCCATTTGAAATACTAGCAGGTATAAGTAAAAAACTTGCACATGCTCCATTCCGTTTTGTTATTACATTTCACCAATTACAAAACCTCAATTTATACTACGATTCAGAAGTTAAAAACGAGGAATCTGTATTTGACAACTCGGAAGATTCTTCGCCAAATCTTGTAACAAAATTTGGTCGCGAGTTTATTAGCCATGCTATTATTGGTGCCGAATTTGTTCCTGTTCGAAATTTCTACC
>WBUV01000046.1 GCA_008933525.1 Bacteroidales bacterium
ATACTCAAATCTTCGATTTAATTGAAAAGGAACGTCAGCGTCAAATGCACGGCATTGAGCTTATTGCTTCCGAAAATTTTGTTAGTCCTCAGGTTCTTGAGGCAATGGGCTCTGTTATGACCAATAGTATGCCGAGGGTTATCCTGGAGCGCGCTACTATGGCGGTTGTGAGGTTGTGGATCAGTCGGAGCAACTTGCAATTGATAGGTTAAAGAAACTTTTCGATGCTGAGTATGCGAATGTTCAGCCCCACTCAGGAGCTCAGGCAAATATGGCTGTATTTTTGGCTGTTTTAAAACCTGGCGAAACCTTTTTGGGACTCGATTTGTCGCATGGTGGACACCTATCGCATGGTTCTCCAGTTAACTTCTCTGGATTATGGTACAATGCTGTATCGTATGGCGTAAAGCAGGAAACTGGCCGTGTTGACTACGATATGATGGAGCGTGTCGCTCTTGAGAAAAAACCAAAACTAATCGTTGGTGGTGCTTCTGCTTATTCTCGCGAGTGGGATTACAAGCGTATGCGCGAAATTGCCGATAAAATCGGTGCATTACTTATGATTGATATGGCTCACCCTGCTGGTCTAATTGCTGCTGGTTTGCTCGACAATCCTGTTAAATATGCTCACATTGTAACTTCAACAACTCATAAAACTCTTCGTGGCCCACGTGGAGGTATCATTTTAATGGGTAAGGATTTTCCTAATCCATGGGGCTTAACAACTCCAAAAGGAGAGGTAAAAATGATGTCCCAAATCCTTAACTCTAGTGTATTCCCAGGAGTTCAAGGTGGCCCTCTTGAGCATGTTATCGCAGCAAAAGCCGTAGCTTTTGGCGAAGCTTTAACTCCAGAGTATAAAGAGTATCAATCTCAGGTTAAAAAGAATGCAGCAGTTTTGGCCGATGCATTTATCAAGAAAGGATACAAAGTTATTTCGGATGGAACCGATAATCACTCAATGCTTATCGACTTACGCACCAAATTCCCTGAATTAACTGGTAAGAAAGCAGAGAATACGCTTGTTTTAGCCGATATCACTATCAATAAGAACATGGTTCCTTACGATAGTCGTTCTCCTTTCCAAACATCGGGTATTCGTGTTGGAACACCTGCAATTTCGACTCGTGGTTTAAAGGAGCAACATATGCCTATTATTGTTGATCTGATCGATAAGGTGCTATCCAATATCGATAACGAAAGTGCTATTGCAGAGGTTAGGGCAGAGGTAAATAAGTTGATGAAAGATTTTCCTCTTTTTGCTTGGTAGTCTTTTTAAAATAATTGTTAACCCCGGCACAAAGTGTCGGGGTTTTTTATAACTTGCTCTTGTATTTACTGAATGTTAAACATTTATCCTACCAAACTATGGAATCATTCTATATCGACCTAAATGAAATGACCAATAAAAAAGCCAAGTTGTTTCGAATACTTATAATTGGGGCTATTATATTCGTCGTATTGGCTGTTATTTCAATATTCTTATTGGGCGATGAGTATAAAAGTGCCGAAGTCCCATTCATAATTATGGGGGTTTACTTCTTACTTTATATATACTACGCATGGTATACTTCAAAAGCTAAGTTATACATTCAGGCCGATGAGTATGCTGTTGAGTATAGTTTTGGAATGATTAAGCGTACTTCCGAAATAATAATTTGGGATACAATAGTTAAGGTAAAGCTTGGACCTACTTATGTTGCTTTCTTTAAGCGAACCGGAAAGCGTAAGGTGATTGGTTTGGGTTGGCTTCCCTATGCTAAGGTTGTGGATATTAAAGAGAAAATATGCAGCATCTGCCAGTTTAAAGGTATTATTTGCGAGAAAGCAGAGTATAAACACTTCGAAAAACAATAGTTTACATAAATGGAATGGTGGATCTATGCCATTGTGGTTTTGGCTGGTATTGCAGCAGGTTTTATTAATACTTTGGCAGGTAGCGGATCACTATTAACACTACCTCTTCTGATTTTCCTCGGATTACCTGCAAGTGTTGCTAATGGTACAAATAGAGTTGGAATTTTGCTCCAGAGCATTGTTGCAGTAGGTAGTTTCAAACACAAAAAAGTTTTTGAGTGGAAGGATGGAATTTGGCTTACGATTCCTGCGGGTATTGGCGCTTTAGTTGGTGCTTGGGTTGCTGTAGATTTAAACGAGCAATTAATGAACAGGATTATTGGAGGTTTGCTCGTGTTTATGTTTTTTGTAATACTTCTCAAGCCCGAAAAATGGATTGGCGATAGTGAATTGGCCGAGCCAATAAAGGTAACCCCTTTGCGTGTTTTAGTTTTTTTGTTAATCGGATTTTATGGTGGATTCATTCAAGCAGGAGTTGGCTTTTTTCTTCTAGCAGGGTTAGTGCTTGGTGCAGGCATGAATCTGTTGAAGGCTAATGCAATAAAGGTTCTCATTACATTGGTGTTTACAGTTCTTGCACTTTTGGTATTTATAGTAAATAATCAGGTTGACTATTTGCTGGGTATCATTATGGGTGCTGGCAATATGCTGGGGGCATGGATTGCAACCCATGTTGCAGTGAAGAAAGGAACAAAATTTATTCGTTGGTTTTTACTAGTTGTGGTTTTTGCCTTTGCCCTAAAACTCCTGATTTGGTAGATTACTGCAACCTAAATACATAGGTTATTGTTCCAACCTGATAAGCAGGTGCATTTGCATTAACATCAAATTTTGCATTCAAGGCTGCTTTTTCTGCTGCTTTTAAAAGTTGAGGATCTAAAGTTGTTGAGCCTTGTTTTCCAGGTTCTGCTTTAGTAACGTTGCCTTGCTTATCTACAGTAACCCGAACAACGACTTTCCCGCTCTTTTGACTTGGATAATCAGGCTGTGGAAGACTTAGGGCAGATCTTCCGCTTAGGTTGGCAACAATTCCTCTTCCGGCATCGCCGCCACCACCAGTTGAGCCAGTTCTGTTCTGCGAGTCCACGGAGCCTTCTGGTCCTCCTTGGTTGCCTGGTTTCCCGGTTTCCCCTTCGCCTTTTGTACTACCATCGGTTTTTTGTCCGGGGAACAGTGCATTTTTATTTGCTTCGCGGGGTTTCTCTGTTTGTGTTTCAGTGGTGTTCTTGTTGGTTGTTTTCTCTGTTTGTTTAGTAGTGGTCTTCTTTGTAGTTTCCACTTTTTTTGTTTCTTCCTTCTTTTTTACTGGTAACGATGGGGCTTCCTCGTTATCCTGAGTTAAAGGAGACTCTTCCTGAGGTTTTGACGCACTTGAACTTTGAGGTAGCGAAGTCTCCTGTTCAACTTTAGGTTCCATTGCGCCCATGCCATTGTCGGAGTTGCCGAAGTTTATAAGAATACCTTGTTCTGCAGGCAGAGGTAATGGGGTTGTAAAACCAAGTAGTATAAGCAATAGTATGGCTAGACCATGGATTACTATGGTGGTAATTATTCCTTTACTTCTATCGCTTAAAAATGACATTCTATCTCTATTTTTTTAGTGGTTGTGTGGCCAAAATAAGTTTATACTTATTGTCCTTAGCAATGTTCATTACTTTAACTACCTCCTCCATTGGAACCGATTTATCTACGTGCAATGCAATTGTAGGATCGTCCTGCTCTTTCATTTTTTGTTGAAGCAAGTATTCAAGTTGATTTAAGGTTACGGGAACAGTTTCGAGGTAAAAGTTTTTATCCGCAGTAATAGAAACCGATGTTATGGGTTTAGCCGATGTTTGACTATTGCTTTGTGGCAATAGAAGTTTCAATGCGTTTGGGTGTACAAGTGTTGATGAGATCATAAAGAATATAAGTAGTAAGAATACAAGATCGCTCATGGATGCTGTATTAAAACTAGGATCAACTTTTATTCTACGTTTAAGTGCCATGCTTATATTTTATTAACCTATGCAACGGGTTCGTTAAGTAAATCCATGAATTCCGACGTTTTGGCTTCTAAGTCAAATACAACTTTTTCGACACGGGCAACAAGGAAGTTGTAACCAAAGTAAGCAAAAACCCCGACAATAAGACCTGCAACAGTTGTTACCATAGCCGTGTAGATACCGTTGGAGAGTAAGCTAACATCAATGTTATTTCCGGCCATGCTCATATCGTAGAATGCTTGAATCATACCAATAACAGTTCCAAGGAAACCAATCATAGGCGCTCCTCCCGATATTGTTGCTAGGAATGGTAAACTTGCTTCGAGTTTCGATATTTCGAGGTTTCCAACATTTTCGATGGCTGTGTTAACATCGGAAAGTGGGCGACCAATTCGCTGAATTCCCTTTTCAATCATTCGGGCAACTGGTGTATTCTTTGATTGACAAAGAGCTAAAGCCGAGTCAATTTTATCCTCATGAATGTATTCCCTGATTCTATTCATGAAGTTTGCATCGGTTTCAGAAGCTTTTCTGATTGCAAGGTATCGTTCCGAAAAAATATAAATAGCCACAATTGATAAAAGAAAAAGTGGGATCATAATCCATCCGCCTTTGAGGGCTAGGTCGAAGAAACTTAAAGAAATTTCGCCGGTTTGTTCGGTGCTAGTTTGGATAGCCGATAGAATAATAGTTGAAAGGATACTCATACGAATTAGATTTTTGCGAAAATTACTAAAAAAACGTTTTGATATTACTTTCTATTGCATTTAACTGCATAACATTCGTTAAACTGCAAAGATAATTTTATTTTATCTCAATAAAATTGTCGTTCTTATTCATCGAATCTTTTTTTGCTGTTGTTTCTTCATCAATTTCTAGGGGAATAACAATTTCTTCTGTCTTAAAGGTATTCAAAATTCTACCCCAGAGATCTTTAATGTTGTTAAACTCCTCCCGATAAAGTATACCTGCGCCAGTTGTGTAGTTGTTTTCTTGATTTGATGGAAGTAAGTCGTTGTTGGAACGGGCAAAAGCCTTAAGCCTTAATTTTCCCGATTTTGTTAACTTTAAGTCAATGTTAAAGTCACCAGCTATTGGGTTGCTAGTGTTTTTTGCACCAACATCAACATTTCCGTTTATCGAAACCCTATCGTCGAGGAGTTGAGTTGAGAGTGCGAGTTCCATTTGGTCGGAACTTAACTCGTTTTCTAATCCTGGACGATAGTTAAATCCTATATCAAAGTTATTGCTCCATTGTGAGAGCCAGTTGCTTAATTGGTTCGAAAGGAGTTCGCTGGCTGTGTTATATAAGCCAGTTGTTCCTAGGTTTGATGAGTTATCCGAGGGGTTTCCTGTTGCGTTAGGATCAGTTATAAAGCTGTTAATTACAAGCAAACCAAGGAATTGAGTGTTGATTTTTTCCTCAGTATTTAAAGCTCCGCTGACTAATCCCTTTGTTTGAGCATCGGCGTTGGGAACATCAATGTTGAATTTAATGTTGGGTGACATTAGTTTTTGAGTAAGCAGGATTTGGCAATCAACTGGAACCCTTGTGGTGTATCGCTCATCCATCAGGAGCTGCTTTAGCGATGTTTTTACGCGGTATACGGCTTTAATATCCATATTTGCATCGAGCGGATCGCCATTCCATGTAATACTACTACCATCTTCAATTCGGAACTTCTTGTTTATAACTCCCTGTAGCGTGAAAAGGTAATCTCCTTTCTCAATATTGTAATTTCCAAACATCTTAAACACATCCTTGTATGGATTAATTTCCATTTTTAGGTTGCCGTTTCCGTTAGCTTTAATTATATCACCCAGTTTTTTATCGATAATTATTTGAGCTTCGGCTTCGGGGGTTATTTGCAATTCTAGAATCAGATTCATGTTTGAAGTGGATTGCTCTTCAACCACAATTGGCTCTTCAATAATTATGTTGTTTGGGTCGTTATTTACAAAAGTGATAAAATTGTTTTGTTCAACAGTTCCACCACTTGGTAAGGGCAGGAATATTGCCGTTTTATTCTCTGTCTTTAGCTTAATATTTAAGTTTAAATCGTCGAAGGCTCCATTAATGAGAATCAATCCAGTGCCAAAAACAGTTCCATAAAAGAGTTCGTTGTCCTGTTCGGTTGTATTCATGCATTGGAAATTATCAGCAGCAAGATTTAAGTTGAGATTGAAATTTTTAAAGAAGTTTGTTCTAATATTGCCGTTTAGCGTAGCAGTTCTTCTGAATCGGTCGTTTATTTTTACGTTTCTAAAAAGTATATCGCTATTCTCAATGGAAATATTGTCGTTTAAAGTGTAACGTGTTTTTAGAAAATCGACCGTCAACTGGGCATTGTTTAGTGCAATAGATCCATTCAGAATGGGGTTTTTATCTGTTCCTGTGATTTTAATTTTACCATTAACAGTACCCGTCATGTCCGATACGCTACCCTCTAGAAGTGGTGAAAGGTGCAATAGCTTTAGTTTGTTGATATTTACGTCGAAGTTAAGTTTGCCTGTTTCGGTAAAATAGTCGCCTTGAGCTATAAATGTGATGGTGTCTCTATATTCGTTCGATAGGTTTAATGCCATCCTTTTTTCGAGGTTATGCCAGTTGCTTGTAAAATTAATATTTCCAACAGGGTTAGAGTTTACTGTAAGGCTATTAATGTCAATATCGGCGAATAGCGTTGGGTTTGAGTAAAGACTGTTTATTTTGGCATAGCCGTTAATTCTTCCATTTAAGTTATAACCTAAACTTTGTAGGTAAATATTCAGATAGGAGAGGTTTAGGTTTTTTAGCGATGCAGATAATGTGTCGGTTGCGTTGGCCGAAATTGTACCATTAATGGCTAATTCTTGGTTTTGATTATTAACAATAAAGTTATCAATTTGTATTAAGGCGGTATCTATTGTTACCGTTGATGAATTAAGGCTCCATGTTGAATCGTTAATTACGAAGGTCGAAGGTTTGAAGTTGAGTTTGGCGATATGCCCATTCTTTCCTGATTCATTAAAGTCGGCTATTGCTTCAACTAATCCATAGGTTGCAGGTTTTTGCAGGTTTTGCCACCCTAACGAGAAGTTTAAGAAGTTTTCTTTGATATCAGTGTTGATCTTGAAATTGCGAATTAGTGTTTCGCCAAGCTTAATTGTAGGGGTAGTAATGCTAGCCGTTAGTACACTATCCTTTGTTTGCCCATCAATGCTTAAGTCTTTAACCCAGGTTGTTCCAACCTGAATCTCCGGAATTTTTACTTTAAAAGTAAGTGATTGAAGGTCAGGATTTAATATTCCGAATATGGTTGAGTTTTCGGCAATTTTTATGTCGGGCGAAATTATGCTGGTAATTTTTTGTGTTTTTTTCAACCGGAACTTAATGAGGTAATCATTATATTCTGGTTTGTCAACGCCGGTAGCAATTGTTTCTTCTTTTTCTGATTCTGTATTAAACGCAGGAATATATTTATAGAACAAATTAGTTAAGTATGAAAAGACTTTGGAGTAGTTGTATTTACTCCTGATTTCAGCTTCGGCAAATTCCGATTTAAGACTAATTATTTTGCTTTCGGCAGTATTGTCGGCCATTATAATGATATCAGAGAGTTTAAACTCACCCCGTTGGTTTTTGTAAGAAGAGTTTACAATTTTTATTTCTCCTTTACTGTTATCAAGGTTGCTCCCCGAAAATTTCGTGGTTATCAGAAACGATGCTTGCGATATTGAATCTGCTTTGTTGAAATTCAGTTTAACTAAATCGATCTTTGGAACAAATGCGGAAAAATCAAAAACAGGTATTGAATCGGCAAAGTCAATTTTACCAAGGAAATTCAGTTTGCAATTAGGATCGTTTAAATGGATTGATCCAATGTATGTTTTATTGGTTAGATTTCCCGAAATTTCGATTCCAGAGTAGTTATAGCTGTTTGCTATTAATGATTTTATAGTTGCATCGGTGAATGCTTTGATGTTTGCATTTTTATCGACATTTCCCTTTACTTTGGCATGTAATGTAGTTTTTCCAAGTATGTCGGTTTGGGCAAGTTTCCCAATATCCAGATTTATTGCATCGAGGCTTCCTTCGAAATCTATACCTTGTTTTTTGTCAGGAAGGAAGGATAAGTCAATGGCAATTTTTCCAATTGCGCTGTTTATCGATCCGAATGCAACAAAGTTGTTAAGATAGCCTGTGAAATTACCTTTATAGGTTACTTTTCCGAGTAATTCTAATTCCTCAGGGAAGTCAATAAGAGGTTTTATACCGCCTTCGCCTTTAATCGTTTTGAAATCGTTCCGAATGGTCGAGAGTTCTTTAATGTCTACTACCATTAGAGTTTGATCAATATTTGGAAGACCAGTTAAAAAGAAGTTTGTCGAAACTATCGTTTGTGCCCCAGTGGTTATCTTTATGTTTTTGCCTCTGATATTGCTAATCGGTCCTATAATTTGCCCATCGATTGTTACTGTGGCATTTACCGATTTTAGCGATGGTATAATGTAGGTGAGAGTGTTGGTTTTAAGATAGGAGTTGTTGAAATCTGCATCGAGTTTTACGTTGTTGACAAAATCTCCAAATTTTTCCCAACCATTGAAGCTCATATTGAGATGGTTAAGCTTAATATTCGACCCGTGAGCCTTAATTCTTAATTTGCCAAAATTTAAATGCTTGCTGCATAAACTAAAATCGGTTCTGAAGTTATCAAGTTTGAAACCCGATTGTTCAAGGAAGTTCATTTGGCTAATAGCAAGAGCAATAGTGTCGCCACTAATTAAAAAATTTCGTGCATCAATGTTTAGGTTTGTTAAATAAAGATCCTCAAAGTTTATTCCCGACTCTACCTCTGGGCCACCTATTTGTTTTAACCTGAATGTTGAATTGGTTATTTTTATTCTATTCGATTTTAGCACAAAAGCCCCTGAATCTGATTCTTGAACGGTATCCTGAGATATTTTTTCGAGTAATGCAGATAAGTTCATTACGCCGGAAGTGTCCGTAACGAAATTAATTTTAGCTTGGTTGAGTTCAACTCTGTTTAGTTTGAACGTTCCTTCGTTTATTTTAACATTGAGAATCGATAAGCCAATTCTTTGTGCATAAATCAAGGTGTCGTTGTTGAGGTCGGCAATAAATACATCTTTGAGTAATATTTTATTGAACGGACGAAAATCAACCGCACCAACCTTAATGTTTGCGCCAGTTTTATTGTAGAGAATAGTGGTGACTTTATGCACTAAAATAGTTTGTACTTGGCTGCTTTGAACAACAAGCCATAGCGCTATGGGCAATCCAAATATCAGTATGAATGCCCAAATAAATATTTTTAATGTTTTTTTGATACTTTTGTATGCTTAATTTTTCCTTGTTTTTACACCAAACGACGTACCGAAAATAGCAATTGGTGTTGATTTTTTTATCAGATGTTGAATTTAATTTTGTTTTTTTTGGCGTTTTAATAAAAATTAGCGATGAGTGTTACAATTTTAGGGATTGAATCTTCGTGCGACGATACCTCTGCTGCGATAATTAGAGATGGTTTTCTGCTTTCAAATTTAATTAGTAATCAGGAGGTTCACGAAATATACGGTGGGGTTGTTCCTGAGTTGGCTTCGCGAGCTCATCAGGCTAATATTATTCCTGTTATCGATAGTGCAATTAAAAAGGCAGGAGTATCTATCGATGAGATTGATGCTGTTGCTTTTACACGCGGGCCTGGACTATTAGGATCGTTGTTGGTTGGTTCGTCGTTTGCAAAGGGATTTGCCCTTGCTCGAAATAAGCCCCTGATAGCTGTAAACCATTTGCAGGGTCATGTGCTCGCACATTTTGTAAAGGATGAATTTAATCAGGAGCAGCCAAAATTTCCATTTTTATGCCTTCTTGTTTCTGGAGGCCATACACAGCTTATTGTTGTGAAAGATTATTTAGATATGGAAATTGTAGGACAAACAATTGACGATGCGGCAGGCGAGGCTTTTGATAAATGCGCTAAGGTTATGGGATTACCCTACCCGGGTGGTCCGGTTATCGACAGACTTGCAAAGCAGGGTAATGCCAAAGCATTTCAGTTTTCGCGTCCAAATATTAAAGATCTCGATTTTAGTTTCAGTGGATTAAAAACATCGTTTCTTTATACATTACGCGATAAATTAATTGAGAATAGCAATTTTATAGAGGAAAATAAAGCCGATTTGTGCGCTTCGCTCCAACATACGATTGTAAGTATTTTGGTTGATAAGGTTGCCTTAGCTGCAAAAAAATATGGAGTAACTGATGTTGCAATTGCCGGAGGAGTTTCGGCCAATTCGGGCTTACGCGATGGAATTTCGGTATTAGGTAGTCAAAAGGGTTGGCGCGTTTTTATGCCTCAATTTCGTTATACAACCGATAATGCTGCTATGATTGCAATAACCGGCTACTATAAATATCTGGCTGGGGAATTTTCTCCACAAGATGTTACTCCTCTTGCTCGTTTCCCACTTAATAGTAAGGGTTAGATAGAGTCTTTAGGCGATAGATATTTTCTGAGCGTATTGAATAAATCTAATCGGCTTATAGGTTTTGTGATGAAATCGTTACAGCCCGCTTCAATGCTTAAGTTTACTTTCACACCTGAGCTATAAGCTGTTTGTGCAATTATAATTACGCTCGAGTTGTTCATCCTTATCTCCCTGGTTATTTCAATGCCATCCATGTCGGCTAGTCGAAGATCCATGAATACAAGATCGATATTTGGCGTTGAATTGAATGTTTTAATTGCATCTTCGCCTGTTTTTGAGTGAATTATCTTACAGCCAGTTTCCTCCAGCATTTTTGCTAGCAGCAAAAAATTTGATTGAATATCTTCAACTATCAAAATTGTTTTATCCTTTAGTTCAGGGGCATCCTGCTGGATATAGTGCGGAGTTTGTTTGCTCGTAATGGTTCTCACCCCAATGGGTGTTATAGGAATTGTAATGTTGATAGTTGTACCCGATTCTTCAACCGTTTCAATCCAAATTCTTCCCCCGAGCGATTCCACTAAACCTTTTACGATAGGCATGCCAAGGCCTAAACTATTTGTCGATTTTTCTGTTTTGTTGTGAAAAGGGGAGAAAATATCGCTAATTATCTGATTGCTTATTCCTTTTCCGCTATCCTGAATCCAGAAATGTAAGTTGGAATTGCTGTTTTTCTTACAACCTAACTCAATATATCCTTTTGAAGTAAACTTGACAGAGTTGTTTATAATTCGGACAAATATGCTGCGTAAAATATTCCTGTCGGATAATATGTCGAAGTTTATTTCGTCCTGAATAGATGTTTTAATGGTAATATATTCTTTGTCAAAAAGTTTTAATTCGTTCAGGGTAATGATATGTAGGGAGTTGAAAAAGTCGTACAAATTAATTCGTTGATAAACTAACTTGTATTGGTTTGCTTCGAGCTTCGAGAATTCGATTAAATTATCAATTTGATGCTGTAATGTTCTGCTACTTTTAGCAATTTCTTTCGAATATTGACGCGATGATTCTGCTTTTATTCTGGGTGCATTGAGCAATTCGCAGTAACCTAAGATGTTGTTTAGTGGCGATCTTATTTCGAACGATAAATTTGCAAGTAAGGAGTCGCTGAAGGTTTCAAGTTCAGTGGTTTTTTTGTTTAAATTTTCCAAGTTGTATTTTAGTGAGTTTAACTCTAACTCTTGTTGCTCAATACGTTGCTGCTGTTGGTTAATTATAGCTGTGTTTTTAATCCTTAACTTCTTAATAAATATGCAATGAAGATAAATAGTGAGCAGAAAAATTACTAGGCTTACTGAAATAATTATAAGATATTTATAAAAAGGAATGTTTGATGTTTCGTGTGGTTTGTAAATGAATCCATCTATACTTTGGGTTTCTGTAATAATTCCCGACTGGCTTAACACCTCAACCATGTGTAGCCATCTGCCCTTGTTTGAGTGACCAATATTAATAAAATCGGGCTGAATATAGTTTTTAATCTGACTTGCTTCAAAAAGTAGATGATCGAGTGTTTTTGTCGATTTATATTTGGTTTGAATTAAATGGGCAATTTCATCCTGATTTTTAAGAGCATACTCCCAGCCCTTAATGCTTGCTGCAATAAACTTGTTAACTCTTGATTTATTCTTTCTAAGCTCATGTTGCGATGTAAAAAGGCACTCAGCGTAAAAATCAATTCCATAACTCTTTGGTGTAATTATTCGGTAGGGTATGCCGAACTTATCTAGAAAGTAAGGTTCGTTAGTAAGGTAAATGGCTGTTGCATCTACCTTGCTGTTAAGCAAGTTGTTGAGCGATAGTGTTGATTCTAAGATATTGATTTGTGACGGTTTCAACCCCTCAATGTAAAGCATCGATAAAACTTCATTGGCGCCGCCTTTGGTGTCGAGTTCAATTGTTTTCCCAATAAGTTCTTGTGGAGTGGTGATCTTTGAATTTTCGCGAACAACCAATGCCGATGGGCTACTTTGGAATATTGGTGCAAGTGCAACAAGTGGGTCTCCATTCATGTATCGTACCAGCAGTTCCGAATTAGCTATGCCGTAATGGGCACGCCCAGCTAACACTTCATCTATTGCAGTTGTTTTTATATCCAGATCTTTGATTTCTACATCGAGTCCTTCATCGCTATAATAACCTTTCTCAAGTGCAGCATAGTAACCTGCAAACTGAAATTGATGCTTCCATTTGAGTTGAAGGACTATTTTATCGTTGTTTTTGCCAAAACAATAAGCAGGAAGTATAGCCAGTAAAAGAGAAATAACTAATGCTTTTTTAAAAACATTGGTTTCTTGGTTTTTCGTTTGTGTAAGTCTGTATTGAACAATACCTTTATTCATCGGTTAATGTAGTCGCTCAGATATATTGTTGTAAATTATTTTCTTATTATTTAAAAATACAAATTTATATTTGGTTTGCAGCCTAATTTTGTAAAATTGTTAAAAATATAATTTTCCCAATTTGTGTTTTCATCAATTAATAAAATTTATGAAAAGTTTTAAAATTGTTATATCTCCATCAAAATCTCTGTCCAATATTAAGAATGAGAATTGTAGGACTTTTTCGCACCCCCGATTTATTGAAAAGTCAGTATCACTTGTTAATTTATTGAAAAAAATATCTCCAAAAGATTTGGGCCTATTGATGGGCATTAGCCC
>WBUV01000508.1 GCA_008933525.1 Bacteroidales bacterium
ATCTATATCTGTTATTATTGTATTTGTGGTGGTGGGTTTTGTAGCATTTCGCGACAAATCAGAGGTAGCCATTAAGTCAGTTGTGAAGAAGAAAAATATTTACCCTAACCTAAATACAACGATCATTTCTAATAAACTAACTGACTCCTCTCAGTTTGATCTTGTAAACAAATCGTTTGAGCAGTTTGTGACTAAATGGGGTTTAACTGGTGCTAGTATTGCTATTGCAAAGGATGGCAAATTGATTTATACCCGTGGGTTTGGCTATGCCAACAAGGAGGATAAGCAAAGAATGCAACCTTACAATACAATGCGTGTTGCCAGTGTTTCCAAGTTAATTACTGCCACTGCAATAATGAAATTGGTTGAAGATGGTAAGTTGACATTGGATGACAAGGTTTTTGGCACCAATGGAATTCTAAACGATACAATATTTTTAAAGTATAAAGATAAAAGGGTAGAGGATATAACTGTTTATAACCTTCTCAACCATTCTGCAGGATGGCGCTCACGTTGGGGCGATCATATGTTTATAAAGGAAGTTATTGCAAAGGAATTGGGTAAAGAGTTACCTATTTCGTTGAACGATATAGTTGTTTTTGCGTTGTCCAAGAAGTTACATTTTACTCCTGGTAGCGGTAGTTCTTATAGCAATCTAGGTTACGGGGTTCTTCAGTTGGTTATTGAAAGAGTTACGAAAGGGAGTTATGAGGAATACATCAAGGCAAATATTTTTGAACCCCTTAATATATACGATGCACATTTATCGGAGAATTGGGATAGTTTAAGGTACAGCAATGAAGCTCGTTACTACGAAGTTCCTGAGGCAGAATTGATTATGGCCTACGATGGTTCAACAGATAAGGTTCTTAAAGGTCGTGGTGGTAACGATGTTAAAATGCTTGGCGCGGCTGGCGGTTGGATAATCTCTTCTATAAATCTAACCAAGTTCATTCTGGCAATTGACGGTGATGATAGTTTTCCCGATATTATTTCTAAAAAATCTGTTGCCACAATGGCTGTTGCCGATGAAAAATTCCAACCGCTAGGTTGGCGTTGGGTAATGCATGGTAAACTATGGCGTTCGGGTTCGCTGGCTGGTACAACCGCATTAGCCGTATCGCGTAGCGATGGGTATACCTATATTTTTATCTCGAATTGCAGCCCATGGAAAGGTGCTCGCTTCCCTTATATTATTGATAGGTTCATGGATAAAACCTTACCTAAGTTTGATAAACTTCACTTTAACGATTTGTTTTATTACGGAATAGCAAGCAAAAATTAGTTTTTTAGGATTATTGCTAATACTGAACTATGCCAGCGGCATCAAATCTTTATAGAAATAAATTGTTATTATAGATTATTCGACTCCAGCTGGAGTCGAATTTCTAAATATGCTCCTTTAGTCTTTTGTCATGCTGAACTTGCTTCAGCATCTCTTCGTTATAAAACCTAGTTCAAACTGAAATTATTCTCCAGCAACTTTTCCTGTACCTGAAGTTGTTCTAAATATCTCAACCTTTTGATAAGGTACTTTTCCATTTTGTATGTGTCGCGTAACGAGTAAAACGAGAACTTCTCGTTGGAGTTAAGCATCATCGATTTTGCAATGGAGAATAAATTAATAGAATTGTCTGTTACCAAAGAACCCAACACCGGATCGATATTTAATTTAAGTTTTTTTACAAGCACAATCAACTCAGGATTTGATGTTAAGTAATTATCATCGACATACTCAATAATTTCACCGCCATAAAGTTTCCCAGGTAGAGTTTCCGTAAAATCAAGTAAGTGAAAATTTCTAACACCTTTTATCATAATAACCATCTCGCCTTTATTGTTTCGGGCTACTACGTTAAGCAATTCAACTTCGCTACCGTAGGTTTTAATTTCATCGCCTATTATATATGGTATACCAAAGGTGTTGTTGTTTTCCTCGCATTCCCCTACAAGTTGCTTATACCTTGGTTCAAAAATACGTAATGGAATTTCCTCTCCAGGTAAAAGAAAAACACCCAGTGGAAACATTGCCATCGATTTTGTTGTAAAGCTCATATTAGTTATAATGAATTTGATTTTTTATTTACTTTTTTGTTAATGGTACAAACTTAAGCGATGCTGAATTTATGCAATACCTTAAACCTGTAGGTTCGGGGCCATCGTCGAATATATGGCCAAGATGAGCACCGCACTTTTTACACATCACTTCGGTTCTAATC
>WBUV01000047.1 GCA_008933525.1 Bacteroidales bacterium
GTGTTTTATACAAAGGATACCGTAAATGCTGTTGCCTACCTAGTTTATGGTCACAGCCCGATTGATTTCTATATTTTTGATTTTAGAGATTCGCTCAGGATTTACCCATTTCAGAAAGAGGTAAGGGCTGTTCGGAAAATTGATGAGGCTCAGATAAAATCATCGTTATGGGAAACAATGAAATCGTCGGGAATAAACCCTGTGCTTGCTTTGGATTTATCTGATGTATTTGCTTGGACTGTCGATTTCTTTGGGCTTTTCCCGGGCGATAAGTTCAGGGTGATGTACGACGAGTTGATGATCGATAGTACCTCAATTGGCATTGGAACAATTCATGCGGCTTGGTTTGAGCATCGAGGTGAGATGAACTATGCATTCCGTTTCGAGCAGGATTCCGTTGCCAGTTATTGGGACGAGAAAGGAAACTCGCTCAGGAAGTCATTCCTTAAAGCGCCACTTCGATTTTCTAGAATTTCTAGCCGTTACAGCGGAAGTAGAATGCACCCAGTGCTAAAAATTTATCGCCCTCATACAGGTGTCGATTATGCTGCACCCGCAGGTACTCCTGTTGTTGCAATTGGCGATGGTGTAGTGATTGAGAAAGGCTATAACCATGCAGCTGGTAATTTCGTCAAAATTCGCCATAATAGTGTGTACACCTCAGGTTACAATCATTTCTCACGTTTTGGTAAAGGAGTAGAAAAAGGTGCGCGCGTTAAACAGGGCGATGTTATTGGTTATGTTGGAAGCACTGGTTACGCCACAGGCCCTCATCTCGATTTACGATTCTGGATGAACGGAAAAGCAATTGATCCGCTAAAAGTTAAGTCTCCTCCTGTGGAGCCAATCAAAGCTGAAAATTTGTCAAGGTTTACTATTGCCCGCGACAGTTTGCTTTCGTTGCTAGATAGTACAAAAGTTGTAGTTCCAGATACGCTTTCGATAAAGTAGTTTCTTGAAAATTTCTTTTCAGAAAAATTAATAGCTTTGCAGAATAAATGCATCTATATAATATGGTATTAATCGATACTCACTCCCATCTATTTGCTGAGGAATTCAACTCCGATAGAATTGATGTGCTCAAAAAAGCAGAGGAAGTAGGGGTTAAATACCACGTTATGCCCAATGTCGACTCTTCTACAACCGAACATTTACTGAAAGTTTCACGGGATTTTTCTCATTGCTTCCCATTAATGGGATTGCATCCCACATCGGTTAAAAACGATTTTGAAAAGGAAATTTTGCATGTAGAGGAGATGCTTACGCATAGTAAATTTTATGGGATTGGCGAAATTGGGATTGATTTGTACTGGGATAAAACACATTTCGAGCAGCAAAAAATAGCCTTTAGACATCAGCTAAGGCTAGCCAAAAAATATAATCTTCCAGCCGTGATTCACTCCAGGAACTCCTTCGACGAAATTTTTGAGATAGTTGATGAAGAAATTGACTCAACATTGAAAGGAGTTTTTCATTGCTTTACAGGAAGTGTTGAACAGTACAGGCATATACAGGAATATAAAACATTCAAAGTTGGCATTGGTGGGGTGGTTACCTATAAGAATGGCGGAATAGGTAATATCCTACACGAGATTAGTTTGAACAACATTCTTTTAGAAACCGATTCTCCTTACCTATCGCCTGTTCCTGTGCGTGGGAAACGGAACGAGAGCTATAACCTTATATATATAGCAATTAGAGTTGCCGAAATCTATGGATTATCAATTGAGGATATTGCAACGCAAACATTTATAAACAGTCAGGAACTTTTTAACTTACCAATAGAGTGATGCAGAATAAAAACACATCTATACTTATTATATATACAGGTGGAACAATTGGAATGAAACAGAATCCAGAGACTGGAGCATTATCGCCATTCAATTTTGATCAAATTGAGCAGGAGGTTCCAGAGTTGCGTAAGTTTGGGTTCGATTTAAACACTTTCTCATTCGATCCTCCTATCGATTCCTCCGATATTACTCCTGATTTTTGGGTGAACTTGGTTAAGCTTATCGACGAGAATTATAGCAAGTACGATGGTTTTGTAATTCTTCATGGAACCGACACCATGTCGTTTACCGCATCAGCTCTTAGTTTTATGCTCGAAGGGCTCGATAAACCTGTTGTACTAACAGGCTCTCAACTTCCAATTGGAATGCTCCGCACCGATGGTAAGGAGAATTTAATAAGTGCGGTAGAAATTGCTGCTGCGCAGCAAAATGGCCAACCAATGGTGCCAGAGGTAACAATATTTTTTGAAAATAGACTCTACCGTGGCAATAGAACAACCAAGCACAACGCAGAGCATTTCAACGCTTTTCGCTCCGACAATTACCCCTTTTTGGCAGAGGCAGGTATTTCTATAAAGTATAATTTTCCATTCATTCACTACTTTACTGGTAAACAGGAATTGAGGGTGCACACTAATCTCGACTCGAGTATAGGTGTAATAAAATTATTTCCTGGAATTAACCCTCAAATTGTAAAATCAACGGTTAATACTCCCGGTACTAAAGCAATTATTCTGGAAACATTTGGTTCAGGAAATTCACTGAGCAAACAATGGTTTTTAGATATAATAAGTGACGCCGTAAAAAATAATATCGTAATTCTTAACGTTACTCAATGTAAAGCCGGCAGTGTTAATATGGACAAATACGAGAATGGCCTCAAACTTAAGAATATTGGAGTGGTTAGTGGTTACGACATAACCTTCGAGGCCGCTATAGCAAAACTAATGTTCTTAATGGGAAAAGGATTTTATGGGGAAATACTAGCGAAAGAACTAACAAAATCAATTAGTGGAGAAATAACACTGCATTAGTCATTGTTTTTTTCAATAATTTTTTTGTAATTTGCGCCACGAATTTTGCGTTATTTAACATGGAGCGGATTGGGAGAGATGGCCGAGTGGTCGAAGGCGCACGCCTGGAAAGTGTGTAGGCTCCAAAAGGGCCTCATGGGTTCGAATCCCATTCTCTCCGCAGTAATTTGGATTTTTTAAATGCGATAATTAATTTTAAAACAAAAACCCTTAGTAATAATTTAACGACAAACAAACCATGAAAAAGCTATTTGCATTAGTTGCAATTTTAGGAGTGCTCGGTATGGGAGCAACCTATGTATCAGCTCAAGATGAGACTGCCGCAAAAGCCGACACAGCTGTTGTTGAACAAACAACTCCAGATCAGGCCATTGCTACTGCAGCTCCAGCTGAAGAACAATCTTTACACAAACAAATTAAGACCAAGTTCATTGAAGGTGGTCCTGGTTTTATGGCTTCTATTCTTTTGACTTTAATCTTCGGTTTAGCTATTGTAATTGAGCGTATCATTTACTTAAATTTAGCAACAACTAACACAGAAAAGTTATTGAAGAAAATTGAAGAAGCACTTAACACAGGTGGAATTGAGGCTGCTAAAGAGGTTTGCCGTAACACTCGTGGTCCTGTTGCTAGTATCTTCTATCAAGGTTTAGACCGTTCACACGAAGGTATTGATGTGGTGGAGAAATCTATCGTAGCTTATGGCTCAGTTCAAATGGGACAACTTGAAAGCGGTCTTACTTGGATTTCACTTTTCATAGCATTGGCGCCTATGTTAGGATTCATGGGTACTGTTATTGGTATGATTGGTGCTTTCGATGCTATCCAAGCAGCAGGTGATATCTCTCCTTCCCTTGTGGCTGGTGGTATTAAAGTTGCGCTTATCACAACCGTGTTCGGTCTTATCGTAGCTATTATTCTTCAAATTTTCTACAACTATCTTCTTTCTAAGATTGACAAGATTACTAATGGTATGGAAGATGCTTCTATCAGTCTTCTTGACATCCTAGTTAAGTATAACCTTAAAAAGTAATTACAATGCAAAATAGCTCAATGTCGAAAATACTTAAGGTATTATCGTGGCTATTGATGGGTGTTTCTGTTATAATGACAGCTTTGTTCTACACAGGCAATATGTCAGAGGAGCCATTTATTATGTGGGCTTACCTACTATTTGCTGTGGCAGGATTGTTAGCTCTTGTTTTCCCAGTTTATTTCTTTATCAGAAATCCCAAGAATGCCCTTAAGACCTTAGCAGGATTAGCAGTTATGGGCTTGGTGTTTGTGATTGGTTACTTACTTGCCGATGCAACTCCAATCTATTCACCCACCCAAAACGCAGATTTATCAAATACTTCTGTACTAGTCCTTACAGATACAGGCCTCATTGCTACATATATTATGTTTGGAGTAGCAATGTTTTTACTGCTCTATACTGGAGTAAGAAGTGTTATTAACAAGTAGTTGAATATTCGGTTAGCTCAGGAAGCTGGGCTAACCCAAATAATACAATACTGAAATGCCAAGACCAGTACCAGAAATCAATGCTAGCTCGATGGCCGACATCGCGTTCTTGCTCTTGATTTTCTTCCTGATGACCACTACAATGAACGTAGACACAGGTTTAGCGAGAATGCTGCCTCCTATGCCTGATCCTAACGTTAAGCAGGATGATGTTGAGGTTAAGAAAAGGAATATTTTTACGGTGTTAATCAATAAGAGTGATAAACTACTAGTCCGTGGAGAACCTATGGATCTATCAATGTTGAAGGACAAAACAAAGGAATTTGTTATGAATCCCAACAATGACCCAAACCTTGCCGATCAGAATGAAAAGGAAATTCCTATGATTGGAATGTATAAGGTTTCTGAAGGTGTTGTTTCCTTACAGAATGACCGTGGAACATCCTATGAAATGTACATGAAGGTTCAAAACGAATTAGTTGCTGCATATAATGAATTACGAGAGGATCTTTCTCGTAGTATGTTCGGAAAATCTTACGATAAATTATCGAAAGAGGAGCAGGAGGCAATAGGTAAAGCAATACCTTCTCGTATTTCCGAAGCTGAACCTAAAAACGTGGGAGGAAAATAGATATGGCAAGATTTCAAAGAAAAGGGAAAGGCGGAATGCCTGCTATTTCTACAGCATCCCTACCCGATATCGTGTTTATGCTACTTTTCTTCTTTATGGTTAGTACAACTCTTAGAGAAACAAGCCTGATGGTGAAATCTAGTTTACCTGAAGCTACAGAGGTTGCTAAACTAGAAAAAAAGTCTTTAGTATCTTATATCTATGTTGGCCCTCCTATTAAGAGTATGCAAACTCTTTACGGAACAGAGCCTAGAATTCAACTTAACGATAGTTTTAAAACTTTAGATGATATCCGTGATTTTATCTCTTCTGAGAGAGATGCCATGAGCGAGTCCGATAGACCATTGCTTACAACATCCTTGAAAGTAGACGAAGAAACACGTATGGGTATTGTTACTGATATCAAACAAGAGTTACGTAAAGCTAGCGCTCTAAAAATTAATTATGCCGCACGAAGAGTTGAGAAGAAATAAATTCCTACAGACGTGTTAAATTTTAAAAAGAGGGGGCAATGCCTCCTCTTTTTATTTTCCATTAAAGTTCTCATAACCATCCATTCATCTGCTGTTATTGATTCTATTATTATATTTGTAAAAATTTTTGATATGAAACACCCTGATAATACTAATCTCAAATGCAAATGAACAAATTATGGGTGTTTCATTCGATTGAAAGTGAGTGTTAAAAACGAAATCGTAACTTATTGTTAATTAATAACATTAAAATTACATACAGATGAAAACTAAGGTTTTATTATTTTTATTGACTACTAGCATTGTGGTTAGTAGTTGTAATAGCTCACAGAAAAACTACGAAGCCAAGTATGTATTTCTGTTTATCGGCGATGGTATGGGGATTCAACAGGTCAATACGGCGCAACTTTTTAGTGATAGTGTTTTAAACGATTCAGTCGGAATAGCTTTTACAAAATTCCCTATTTCGTCTATGTCTACAACTTTTGCTGCAACTCGATATATTACTTGCTCTGCAGCAGCAGGTACTGCGCTCTCTACAGGAACCAAAACTTCTATTGGAACCATTGGCTTGAATGCCACACATACCGATACCCTTTATAGTATTGCAACTGATTTTAAGAAAGCAGGTAAAAAGGTCGCAATTCTTACCAGTGTAAGTATTGATCATGCAACACCAGCAGCGTTCTATGCACATAAGGGTTCGCGTAGCAGCTATTACGAAATAGCCAAGGATCTCGTTGTTTCAAATTACGATTTCTTTGCTTCCGGAGGATTTGTTGAGCCCAACGGATCAAAAAACGACTCTGCCGCAATTTCAATTTTCCAACTTGGAGCAGCTAGAGGTATCCCATTTACCTCTTCATTAACAGGTGTTGATTCATTAATGAAGCTTGGTGTTAATTCAATTGTTTTTTCTGCACATAATCCAGGTGAAGGAAGTTCGCTACAGTATGATATTGACCAATCCGATTCGGATATAAGCCTCAGAGATATTACTCGCAAAGCAATTGAGGTTGTTGATAATCCCAACGGTTTTTTTATTATGGTTGAAGGAGGGAAGATCGACTGGTCTTGTCACGATAATGATGCGGCTACAACTATTCGCGAAGTTATTTCATTTTCGAAAGCAATTGAGGAGGCTATTGCTTTTTACAAAAAACATCCCAATGAAACTTTAATTATTGTCACTGCCGATCACGAAACAGGAGGAATGTCCTTAGGAAACACAAAGAATGGTTACAAGAACCACTTAAAAATACTTGCTAAGCAAAATGTTTCACAAGAGAAACTCCATTCCGCTATCGAAAAATTTAAAATTGTTACTCCAAATGCAAACTTTAAGGATGTTCTAAAATTAATTGAAGAGCACACAGGATTATCAACTGATGGAGACCATGCTTTAACAGCAGAAGAGTTAGCAGATTTGAATGTAGCATATCAGATTTATTTTCGAAATAAAAAGCCAAAAACAGATAAAAACACCTATAGTAAGACAGACCTATTGGCCAAAACAGCAATATCAATACTCAATACTAAGGCAGGAATAGGCTGGACAAGTTCAACACATACTGGTTCGCCGGTTCCTGTATTTGCAATTGGCGAAGGGCAAGAATTGTTTTCTAAGTTTCAGGATAACGTTGATATACCAAAGAATATATTAAAAGCATCAGGAATCAACAGGTAAGTTTAAAAAGAGGGGTAACCCTCTTTTTTTTTGACGAACGAATAGGTAATCATTCTATAGGGATTCTTTTAATTGATAAAGCCGATAAACTTTAACACGAACGATCTAATTTCAAATTAAATTAGCCTTTGTTGTATTAAAAAAAGTCATAAATTTACTGATCAATAAAATAGATAACCCAAAACTAGCCTAATATGAAAACAAAATCATTATTCGTATTCGTTTTAGTAATGTTTTTTGCAAAATGGATTGTTGCGCAGGACATTGAAGCCACAAAGAAGATCCCATCAACTTACGATCGAAGCGCTGTAACATTATTTTACGTTCAGTTTTCTAACGAGGCACATGCCTCTGAAATCCAATCGAAGATTGATAAAATCTCTTTCTCCGATAAATATTATAACAATAATCTTAACCAGATTACTCTACCAAATGCATTTACTCGTAAATCTCATGAATTGATCGAGTCGTTATCAAAGTATATGAACGATCAGCAAGTTGGTCGACAAGTAATTTCAAAATGGTATGCCCGTCAGGACGATGGAACCATGAACATGGATTTAATCTTTGACAGAGGTATGTTTAATGCTACCGATGCTGCGTACATTAAAGCTCAATCAACAAAACTGGGTAATGCCGTATTGCAGGATTATGGAAATAGATTAATTGGACGTAGTTACATTCTTGTTCTAGACTATCAGAGCATCCAAACTATGAAGGAAGCGAAGATGAGCGGAATGAAAGGATGGAAATCTACTGTTACTGGTTATCTTTTCAAGGTAAAATATAATGAGGAAACCCAAAATGCCGTTTACGATGCTTGGATATACCCAGAGGATAGCCCTGCTATTAAAGCAGAAAAGAATAAAAAATATGAGCAGATACAGGTTCCTGTTGAGTTTGTAACAAAGACTACCGTATATGTTACCGCATCGCAACCGGCAGAGGACACTCAGTTGGGTAGGTTAATGAAGCAAAAATCAGAGGATGAATTGCTCTCCGAAATGGTACAAAAAGGTTACGATGAAAGTTTGTACTTCCTCGAGAAGAATCACGAAGACTTCATGGTTAAAACTACCATTTACCAGGTACGCCCTATTCGTGCTAAAATTGGTAAGAAAGAAGGCTTGAAGTGCGATAACAGGTACTTTGCGTATGAGTATGTTTACGATGAGAAAACAAATACTACAAAACCTCGTTTCCGAGGAGTGATCAGAGCTACCTCAAGTATTGTTGACAACCGTCAGGTTGCTAAAGGAGATATGCCAACATCTAAGTTCTATCAGACATCTGGTCGTCGTTTACGAACAGGATATTTATTGCGCCAACAAAACGACTATGGTATTGAAGCTACATTGGGCTTTGAAGCTGGTGAAGTTGGAGGTATATATGGTAGAGTTGATGCTCGCATGGGACGATATATTGGCGTAAAGGCGCTGTTTGTTTACGTTGAAGGTGGAGCACAAATGAAAGATTATCCAGTTGCAGAAGGGATTGCCTTTTTGCATTATGGAGCAGGTTTGGCAAAAGGTTTAATGTTAACCCGCAATGTTGAACTTAGACCATACATTGGCCTTGGTCAAGAACAAGCAACACACGATGACTGGAGCGATAACGGTGCATTTAAAGTTCTTTATTTAAAGGCTGGTGCAAATTTGGCACTAAATTTGAAACACAACTTTCAACTTATGGGAGGTATGGGATTTTACTCTTTTATAGGTAATGCTGAAAATGATAATGGCGATACAGGATTTCTTTGGGAAGATTTGTTTACCGATAGAAAAGGGCCTTCAGCAATGTTTGGAGTTAAATTTATGTTCTAACTAAATATAAATCTTTATTATGAAAAATACATTACATAAACTATTCTTATTTACGCTAGTATGCCTATTTGTAGTACCCGTAAGTGCACAATCGCGCAAGGAGCGTAAAATATTGTACAATAGCCAGTATAATTATGAGATTGAGCCTGTTGGTGTAGGCCAAGATGGTACAAAAGTTTTTAAAGTATGGGGTTACGGAAAAGATGTTGGCGCAGCAGTAATGAATGCCAAGGAAGCAGCAGTTGCCGCATGTATATTTAAAGGCTTGCCAGGAGGCGAAGGTTCTGCTCCAACTCCTGCAATCTGCTCTCAACCCAATGCCGAGGTTACCCATGCCGATTATTTTGAGAAATTCTTCGAGGTGGGTGGTAAGTATCTTCAATTCATTGCGCTTACTACCGACGGTGACCCTTCGGGCGAAGATCGCCTTAAAATTAAAAAGGGCTATAAAGTTGCCATATATGTTCAGGTTATGTACGATTCTTTACGGAAACAGCTAGAAGCCGACGGAATTGCTCGAAGATTAGATGCTGGATTTTAACATATAAAATATACAATACTATGAAAAGGATTTTGACTACCTCAATACTTGTTCTTGCAGTTATTATTGCATTTGGACAAGCAAAGAAGCCAACAATTATGGTTGTACCGAGCGATCGTTTCTGTATCAGCAAAGACTTTAAGTTTGTTTTTGAGAATCAGGGAATGAAGCAAACATTACCCGATTATAAAACAACGTTACAAACTGATCCTGATTTAAGGCTAGTTATAACAAAGATGGCTCAAATTATGGCCGATAGAGGTTTTCCTCTAAAGGATCTTGAACAAGAACTTAAAAATCTTGAGCAGGAGAGAGCTGAATCATCTATGCTTACAAGTTCATCGTCGGGTTCCGAAATGGCTGAGAGTCCAATTGATGCTTTGAAGCGTGTTGCTAAGGCAGACATAATAATGGATCTCGATTTTGAAATTAAGCGTCAGGGACCTCAAAAATACATTACATTTAACCTAAAAGGGCTCGATGCTTATACTGCAAAGCAAGTGTCGGGTGCTGCTGGTGCTGGAAAACCATCTACTGCTGCTGCTCCTGAATTGCTGTTGGAAGAGGCTGTTTTAAGCCATATGGATGGCTTCAACGCTGGTCTTCAACGTCACTTCGACGATATGTTTGCAAAAGGCCGCGAAGTTAAGGTTCAAATAAAGGTATGGAGCAACTGGGGTCAGAACTTAGAATCAGAGTTTGGCGATGAATCCAAAGAGTTAACAACTATTATTGAGGATTGGTTTGCCGACAATTGCGTTGAAGGACGATACAATTTATCCGATGCAACTGAAAACTTTATGAAACTTGAGCAGGTTAGAATACCTATGATGAAAACCGATGCCAAGGGCAGATCAAGGGCAGTTGATACTCGTTCTTTTGTAGGCGATCTTCGTAAATATTTGAACGATATGGGTGTTCCTTCTAAGCTTTACCTTCGTGGTTTGGGCGAAGCATGGTTAATATTAGGCGAGAAGTAAATTATAATATTAAGGTGATATGAAAAAAGTAATTATAGTAATATTAGCTGTGGCGTGGTTTGGAGTAAACCTTTATGCCCAGAATAGTCAGGGTAAAACCGATGATCTAGGACGGATTGCTTTAGCCGCAATAGTTCCTGAGCAAGCAGAGGGTATTCCTCAGTCGGCACGCCAGTTGCTTGCTAATAAAATGGAGCAAATTGCTGTTCAGAACGGAATCGGCGCATCGGCTGCAAATCCCCGATTCTGTATTGTTCCTGTAGTAAACGTACTTACAAAGGAGATTACTCCAACAGCTCCTCCCATGCAGGCTTTGAATCTTGAAGTTACCTTTTACATTGTAGATGCAGCAAGTCAAATGATCTTTAGCCAGACTACAACATCGGTAAAGGGTGTTGGCCAAACCGAGGATAAAGCATATATGCAAGCGTTGAAAAATATCAATGTAAAAGCAGGTCAGTTTAAAGGTTTTGTTGAAAAAGGGAAAGAGAAAATTGTGGAGTACTACAATTCTCAGTGCGATGTGGTTTTAAAAGGTTCACAGGCATTGGCTGGTCAGAAAAAGTACGAAGAGGCATTGTTTGTCCTACTTTCAGTTCCTGATGTTTGCCGTGAGTGTTTCGATAAAAGTATGGATCTTTCCATTGATATTTACAAACAGTATGCTAACTATAAGTGTACTGAGTATATGGCTGGTGCTAAAGCTGCTTGGGCCAATATGAATGCCGATAAGGCTGCTGAGTTCTTGGGTAAAATAACTCCAGATATGGAATGCTATAGTCAGGCTGTTCAGTTGGCCGATGAAATAACCCAGAAACAGTTAGCCGATGGAGCAAATGTATGGCAATTTAAGATGAAACAGTATGACGATTCAGTTGAAAAGGAGAAGCTAATGATTCAAGCAGGAAAAGAGGTTGCCGTTGCCTGGGCTTATTGGGGTGCCGCAGCTCATTTCAACTGGGACTGGAACTGGTTGTATAAGAAGTAGTTTTTTACATATTCAAAATATTTTTTAAATTTAAATTGAAGTTTAATCCTAAAACAAAAAGTTATGAAAATTAAACACATGTTTTTATTTGCTGGTGCTTTTGCTTGTGCATTAATGCTAGCTAGCTGCGGCGGTTCAAAGAAAGCTTCTGATAGCGGTATGGGTAAAGAGTTAAACATCCCTTGCAGCGACGAGGAATTCCATTCAGATGCTAAATATTTTCGTGGAACTGGTAGTGGAATTAGCCAAGATCTAAGTACTGCTAAGAGTAAGGCAAGACTAGATGCTAACACCAACCTTTCTCGTAGTATCAATACTACACTTAAGGCAGTTGCCGATCGTTATGTGAATGAGCGTCAAATTGGTGAGGCTTCTGAATTCGAACAAAAATTTGAGCAAATGAGCCGTGAGGTTGTTAACCAACAGCTAAACAATGTTGAAACACCTTGTTCAAAAACTTTCCAAAAAGACGGTAAGTACCATGTTTATACTGCACTTCAAGTTCCTAAGGATCAGGTGTTGAATAACATTAAGGATAAAATTAGCAAGGATCAAAAGCTTCAACTTGACTACGATAAAATGAAATTCGAGCAAGTATTTAACGAAGAAATGGATAAACTAGCTAAAGGCCAATAATTAAACTCCGTATTAATCAGCAACCCTCCTTGGGTTGCTGATTGTTATTTTGAACTTTTAAATCTCTGTTCACAAACCGATTCGGTTTAATACAATATCAAAATGAAAAAATTCCTGTCACTATTTGTTGCAACGCTATGCATAGTTGGGCTTTCTTATTCGCAGGATAAGGAGATAGCCAAGAGCGGTAAAAAACCCAAATGGATTAATGGAATTGAAAAAGATTACATAATAGTATCGGGAAGTGGCCCCGATGAGCAAACTGCGCAGCAAAGTGCTCTTTCAATGATTAAAGAGCGAATAGTTACATCTGTAGCCGAGAATGTAAAATCAACATCCGAAATTAGAAAGGAAGAGGCTAATTATAATAACAATGTAAATGTATTCTTGGAGAAGTTTGCTTCTTCAACAACTACTCAGTCAGGTAAAGTTCCCTTTCTTCAGGGTATATCCCTTTCGAAAGTAGAGGCATTTTATTGGGAAAAACTTCAGCGTAAAGATAAAAGCGTTTATGTAAACTATCATCTCAAGTACCCATTCCCTGAATTTGAGTTGAAAAAGCTCGTGAGCGATTTTAAGATGCGCGACAATGAGCTTACCCGTCAAATGGAGGATCTTATTGCTCAAGCTGAAACTGTAGAATCGGTTGAGCAGATTGAAAAAAATATTGCAGAGCTGAAAACCTTAACCGAGTATTTTATGGATGGTAGGGTTGATCAGTGTAACTTAGGCATAACTCGTTACCGTTCATTGCTTAAATCGATTGAACTAGTTGAACTTGAAAGTAATTTGGGCGAATTAAAATATTACCTTCGTTTGGGC
>WBUV01000048.1 GCA_008933525.1 Bacteroidales bacterium
CTGCAACAGCGTCGTCCTCAAAAATGCGGATATCGAAGCCCAAAAACTCCTTATACCATTTCCAAGCCTGACGCATATTGCTTACGCCAACGCCAACCTGTTGAATTCCGTATATTATCTTTTCCATGGATTGAATTATTATGTTCGACTTATTTTGTGTACAATTTTAAAGAATATTGATGGGAATAACCTTTTGATATGAACAGCTAGAAGTTCGCCCTTACCAATCAGTATCTCTGGTTTACGTTTCTTGATTGCTTTAATATATCGTTTAGCACATTCCTCAGCCGATAGTCCGTTGCCTTGACCTGGATCCATTACACCGTGAGCCTTTCCGTTTTGGTCAATAGCGTGGAGCGAAATGTTAGTTCTTATTCGTCCTGGGTAGGCTATGGTTACCGAAACATTGTAGGGTAACATTTCAATACGTAGAGTTTCGAAAAATCCCTGAATAGCGTGCTTTGCAGCAGAGTAAGCAGAGCGCAGCGGAAATCCAAATTTGCCAGAAATACTACTGGTGGCAGCAATATAACCTTCTTTGGCCGCAATCATTCCGGGCAAAACGGATTTTGTGAGGATAACATAGGAGAAGTAATCTATCTCCATAAGCTTCCTGTCAATCTCCACAGGAGTGTCCATAACCAAGGAGCGCTGGCTTATTCCACCATTGTTAATTAATAAATAGATTGTACCGTATTTACTGATAGTATCGTCGGCAATTTGCTTTACCTCCTGTGGGTTTGAAAGGTCGATAGGAATTTCAATGCAAAAGTTAGTGTAATCTTTGCAAATTTTAGCCACATCGCTAAGCTCTGCAGGATTGTTAGATGAAATCAGGAGTTTTGCACCTTCCTTGGCCAGTTGAATTGTAATTTCCTTACCAATTCCCGATGATGCACCTGTAATCCAAACCAATCTATCTTTAAAACTTACCATAAATGTGAAATTATGTTCAGTGTAATTTGCTGGGTAAAAAATTAGACACCAAAAGTAAGTTTTTTTACGAAATGGAGTAACTAAATTTGATAATATCGCTTAGACAAAAGAAAATTCCGGGAGTAGCCCGGAACTTTTTGAGATGAATATTTACGTTTTATTAGTATTCTTTCTTTGAGACTACGTTACCCTTTTCGTCGTAGATAATCCAAGTGCCTTTCTTGTCTCCATTTAGGTATTCCATATCGTAACGAAGTGTTCCATTCTCGTCCCACACAAACCATTTTCCACTCTTTTTGCCCATTACAAAGTTTGCCTCGGATAGTTTTTTCCCAGCCTCGTTCCATGTTTCCCATTTTTTATCTTTTTCGCCGTTGGTGTAGGTGCGTATTTCGTTGATTTTGCCTGATTTGAAATATATTTTCACTTCGCCATTTAGCACTCCATTTGCTATAGGCATTTCGGATTTTAAAGTGCCATCCTCAAAGATTTCCTTGTGAGTACCGGTGAATAAATTTCCCTTTTCATCAACAAATTTTCCATCCTTTTCAACAACTTTTTGTTGGGCAAAAACCCCAAGGAGCAATACGAAAAGAATTATCAAACTAAATAGTCTCATAAATTGAAAGTTTAATTGCTAAATATAGATAAAACCTAATAATTAATACGAAAGATGTTTTAATTAGTTCAAAATAAATGCCAAAAAGTTTTTACTCTTAGTGACGATTATTAATAAGGATATTCCGGGACTATGCCCGGAATTCCAAAGGGTGTATATTTGGGTTGAAACGATTAGTAAACTGTATTTTCAGGATCCCAGTTGCACCAGTCGGTTGTCCAGTTTTGTGTTCCAAAGGCTCCTTTAAAGGAAACAACCTCAAAGAATGCAGGTAGACCTGTAAATGAAGCTCCTGTAAGTACTGGCGAGCCAGCTTGTGGCATAGGGTTAACATTGCCCCAGTTCCAAGCATTGGTAAGTTGAAGTCCAGTGTTTTCTGCAACTATAGTATTGTTTCCGTTTGTCCACATAGCTTCATACTGAGTTTGAGTTAAGGATGTGCCATCAGTTTTTGCTTCAAAATTCTTAACGCAGCCAGCAAGTACAGAGTTTTTAATTGATGGGCCAGAAGTTGCATTGTAGTTTAACATTGAAGGACCTTCTAATCGGATACCGATTGCAAAACCCGCGATAATTGAATTGTAAAGGTTAAGGTGAGTATTTCTTCTTAGTCTTAAACCGTACTTATGGTTAGGGTTTACACCAGTTTGGGTTTTTGTAGCATATGGGCCAAGTATTGTAATGTTGCTGAATTTTGCAGAGGTCAAAGGTGAGTTTGATGAACCATTTGCATCGTTATCGGATTCAAAACCATTGGAAGCATCCGATTTATCAGCTTCTGCTGGGCCACGTAGGATAAGACCAAACTGAACGTTTCCGCTGAATCCGTTGTCGGTGTCAAAATCATCGTCACCACCACGGTACGATACAAGGTATTTAGCGTTTACTGTACCGCCAAAGAATTCGAATGAGTCATCGCGACCAAACGATACTTGAACGTACTCAATGGTTGTGCCGCTACCAACGCCACCCATTGTTAAACCATTAATCTCGTTACCGCTTGTTACCTCAAACCCTGCAAACTCAATACGTACATAGCGAAGGATACCAGAATTATCAGTTGCATCAGTTCCACCATAAACAGCACCTGTTCCACCTTCAATTTCGGCTTCGCCACCGGTTTGGTTGATAGGCGCTTTACCACAGATAATAATACCTGCCCAATCGCCTGGTTTGCGTTCACCAACTGGCTTATCGCTTGTAAAAACGATAGGTTTGTTTTGAGTTCCATCTGCAATAATTTTTCCGCCACGCTCAACAATTAAGCATGCTTTGGTATCGCTTAATCCTCTAATAACTGTACCAGGTTCAATTGTTAAGGTAACGCCGTTATTTACGTACACATAACCATCCAAAACAATTGTGTCCTCTGCAGCCCAGGTTGTATTTTGGGTAATATCACCCGATACTGTTACTTTTTCGCCTTTTGGTTCTGCATCGTCATCCTTATCGCACGATACAAACGCACCACCCATAAGCATTAGGGCTAGTAAAAAACTTTTCGCTTTAATTAGGTTTCTCATTTTCATTTTATTTTGGTTTAAGAAATATTTTCTGATACAAAAGTATATGACGCCATCATAGTACTAGCTAAGCAAAAATTACGCTTTCGTTACTTGTTTGTTAGGAGATTGTTAAGAGGGGATAATTTAAAATGTAGAATTAAAAAATGAAAAAAATAGCCCCGAGTTTTAACTCAGGGATTAATGAAAAAGAATTAAAAGCGATGCACGTAAAGACGATTGTTTGAAATAACATTTAATAGTTGCATCGCAAAGGATTGATTTTGGTATGAAATAAACCGTAAAACTCATAGACTCGATGTTATATCGCCCCGACTCACCCCAACCCCTCTCTGCCTGACCGGCAAAGAGGGGCAAGAGTTGTAGAGGATTGGAAATACTAAAATCGCATGTAAATAATTAACGCCCCAACGGGGCAATAGCACTAGCCCCGAGTTTCAACTCGGGGATTATTGACAAAAGAATTAAAAGCGATGCACGCAAAGGACATAGTTTGAAATGGGGTTGAATTGTTGCATCGCAATGGATACATTTTGGTATGAAACAACCATTGTAAAAAATCATCTAAATACACAAAAAAAATGAGCCAGAATGCATTGGCATCTGGCTCCGAATAATTGTTAACCAAATCTATATTTAGTCCTTTACAGGATTGAGTTCTACCTTAATTGTTCCATTGCAGGTTGTTGCATCAACTTTTACCTCCTGTGGATTGTACGATATCAAATTTGCATTGATTGATACTGTTTGGCATCCCATTACGGTTGCGCTGAAATTGCCTTCAAAGTCGGTGTAAGTTGTGGTGTTATCAATTTTAACCGCTACGCCTGCAAGAGCTTCGCCAGTTTCCTTATCAACTACTTGTCCGCTAATTGTAAGTGCTGCAACTGAGGTTGAACTGCTTGTTGTGCTTTTATCATCACCCTTAACATTTGCATTTACATTAACCGATACTGCTACTAGGGCTATAACTAAAATCTTGCTAATTGTTTTCATCGTTTTTAATTTTTATTTCTTGATACAAAAATAGACCCCGAACATTACCTGAATATTACACAAAAATGATTTAAATGTTAAGTTTAGGTTAAGAGGTTTGAAGAAGTGACTGGTGATTAGTGACGAGTGACTATTTGGGTTTCAACCAATCGATAATCATCAATTAAAACTTTGCAGTTACACCAAAGCTAAACGATATTCCATCGGAACTACGCTTGTTATCTAAATACATGCTTGCATTGCCATTGCTATCGAGTAAGGGGAAATAGGTGACACTTTTTTGGTTAAGCAAGTTTTTAATTCCAAACTTGAACTCAATTGAACTGTAGAATTCCTTGCTAACAGTTAAGTCCACTAGGTGTTTTTGCTTCTCTGGGATATGGGGTATGTTCTGATTTGCATTTTGGTTGGTTTTTCCAATGGTTATTAATCTGTCGCCAATAACGTTATACTGAACAGAGAAGTTTATCTTACGTTTTTCGTTGCTATAGAATATTCCTGTATTAATTAGGAATGGCGATTGCCCTTGCATCTCTCTATCCTCGAAAATAGAGCCTTCGGGGAATATTACTTTACTGTAAATATAGGCAGCATTGGCAACAAGGTAAAAATCTTTAAGTAATTCAATTGCCTCGAGCGATTTACGAAGTTCCACTTCAACTCCTAGGCTGGTTGCTTTGTTGGCATTGTTAAAAGTAAAGGTTGGACGATTACCTGCTTGTTTGTAGGTAGATTCGATGGTCGATTTAAAATCCTTATAGAATAAACCTACCGAGAAAGTTTCGCTTGAACTTGGATAAAACTCGTAGCGTAAATCGTAATTCCATGTGTAAGCATTTTCAAGTTCTGTATTACCAACATAGTCGGCTTCATCTTCAAAATTATAGAAATAAAATGGTGCAATCTCCCTAAACTCTGGTCTGTTTACCGATAGGCCAGTTGCCAAGCGGATTAAGTTCTTTTCGTTGAAGTTATAGGTTAGGTTTGCAGAGGGGAAAAGGTCAATATGATTCGATTCAAGGTTCACAGCCCTGTTATAGCTATCGTAACCATCGAGTTGAAGGCTATTGTACTCAGCTCTAACACCCCCATAGAACTTTATTTTACTGGTGATATTTGTACTCAAAGCAACATAACCCGCCAAAAGCATATTGGTTGCATCGTAACTGTCGGATTTGCTAGTGGTTTCCTTGATTATGAATCCATCGGCAGAGGTGTTGATATTCTCGGGGCTGAAAATAGTTTCCACTGGCAGCCAAACCGACTCTGTGTAAGAAGAGTTTTTAGCGTATCCTAAAATTCTTGTATCAAAAACCCTGTGCTTGTATTCGGAGTAAATACCTGTTTTAACTGAAGGTTGCCAGTTTCCAATTTTCAACTTTCGGTCGTAATTAACACCTAACGACGATATGTACTCGTTTAATCGCATAAAGAGTCGTCCGGCATCGCTTACAGAGGGTGTTAATCCAATTGAAGCGTAATAATCGCCATAGTGGGTAAGTAACTCTTCGCTTTGTAACGTTGTGCGGAGTTGTTTTAGGTCTGGTTCGTTCTTGCCCGAGTAGGAGAATCCTAAAACCCAATCAATTCGGTTCTTATCATCCTGTCCGTATTTATGCTCGCCACCTAACTGACCGGAGTACGTTGTACGCGACATATACTTATCCTGATACGAACGAACCGTGTAACCCTCGTAGCCATTTAGTCCATTACGGATTATTGCCGTATTCTTTCCGTTGATATTTAAAAGATTCCGGAACTCAATTTTGTTACCGTTTCCCAAAAAGAATGCCCAGTTGTGTAGTACTCCAATTTTGGTGCTTCTCGAAAAAGCGCTATCGGTGTAATTGTAATTGTATGGTGGTATATCGCCTAAGTTGAATTGCGCTTGGTAGCTTTTAAGCTCTTTTACATCAGAATTATTTGCAACTCCATAGTTGATATTGGTTATAGTACCAATTTGCTTGTTTCCTACCTGAAATCTTCTACCAAAATTTATGTTGATTTTTTGCTCAGGATATGCTGTTGCCTTTTTAGGAGCCCAGTTGCTGTTGAATTCTTTTCCCAAAGCTGCCAGTTGAGAGTTGGATAAACCTTTTAATGTAGTTGGAACGTTATCGGGCAGTGCTCTTTCGCCGTTATCAATACCCAACCAATCGTATTTTCCCTTGTTTATGAGTTGAAAGTTGGAGTAATCGTCCTCGGTGTTGTATGTGGTTGAGTATCCAATTTGGAAGAAATTTTTTTCGGGCATATTCTTGGTGAAAATCTTTATGAACCCACCAGTAAAATCGGCAGGTAATTCGGGCGATGGACTTTTTGCAATTAGTATGTTGTCAATCATTGAGCTGGGAATAACATCGAACGAGAAGGCTTTCTGGTCGGTTTCGCTCGATGGGGTAGAGGCATTATTAACCCAAACACTATTATAGCGTTGGTTCAATCCGCGAACCACCACAAACCTATCCTCAATAATCGAGATTCCAGGTACACGCTTAATTACTTCCGAGGCGTCCTTATCCTGGGTACGAGTAATTTGCTGTGCAGTAATTCCATTGGCAATAATATTGCTGGCTTTAATTGTGCTAATCATCGCAACATCGGTATTGCTACGCTTGGTTGCTGTAACAACAACACCTTCAATGGCGGTTGTTACCTCTTCCAAATCAACACTAATTACGGATGCTTTATTGGCTTCTACCTTTATTCCTTCAATGATAACTTGTTTGTACGAAATAAATGAAACCTGAACATTGTATGTTCCGGGGGTAAGATTTCCTAAAATAAATTTACCGTCGAAATCGGTTATTGTGCCATTGGTTGTTCCTTGTATTACTACTGTGGCACCAACAAGTGTTTCAGCCCTGAGTTTATCAACTACTACTCCCTCGATACTTCCTCGTTGGGCTAAGGCCGATAGGTTTACTAAACAAAAAAGAAAAATGCCAATAGATTTAATTGTTTGCCTGCTCATATTTAGTTTTTTTTGCAATGTCTGAATTCACTGTTTCTTAAGATTTTTTTCACACTGCAAAGTAAACTACTATATATGGGATCAGTTTTAAGGCTATGTTAAACTTTGGTTAACCATTTTGTGTTATTATGCTGTATACATTTAATGTTTTCTTAACTTAATATTTGCTATTTGTAAATAGTTTTGTAAACTTACTTTTTAAAGACAAAACACTATGGATTTATCGAAATTCAAGATTCTAGTAGTTGATGATGAGCCCGATATTATTGAATTTTTGAGTTACAATCTCAAAAAGGAGGGCTTTACCATAAAAACAGCATCAACAGGTCGTCAGGCAATTGATATGGCTGTTTCCTTTAATCCGCACCTAATTCTGCTCGATGTTATGATGCCCGAGATGGATGGCATTGAAACGTGTGGGGAGTTAAGGGCGAATCCTATAACCAAGGATATGCTTATTGCGTTTCTTACCGCACGTAACGAGGATTATAGCCAGATTGCGGGTTTTGATGCTGGCGGCGATGATTATATTTCGAAACCAATTAAACCAAAGGTTCTAATCAGTAGAATAAAAGCATTGTTAAAACGTGCTGGCTCGTTGGACGATGGCATTGATACAAGGGATGAAATTCCTCAATCGGGTTTGGTTATTGATAAAGAACGTTATGTTGTTTACCTTGATGGAAATGAGGTGATTCTACCAAAAAAAGAGTTCGAATTGCTTGCCTTGCTTCATAGCAAACCTCAAAAGGTTTTTACTCGTGATGAGATATACCAGGCCATTTGGGGCGATGAAATTGTGGTGGGCGATAGAACAATTGATGTTCATATTCGTAAACTGCGCGAGAAACTAGGCGAGGATTATATTCGTACCGTTAAGGGGGTTGGGTATAAGTTTATGAATTAGTTTTTTATGTGGATTGTTGGAGATTTGGAGTAGTGGAGTGTGCTATTTTGCTTTGAAAGTTATTTAAATATAATAAACATGGGTATTGTAGATTGGAATAACAATTTCAGCGTTGCTGTTGATAGCATCGATAATGATCATAAGCAGTTGATTAGTATAATTAATCAACTTTTTAATGCTATGACAAAGGGTGAGGGGGCAAAGGTTTTATCGCCATTAGTTGATGAGTTGTATAAGTACACAATTTATCATTTTAACAGGGAGGAAACCTACTTTAGAATGACCAATTACCCTAATGCTCTCCAGCATAATCAGGAGCATGCTATGTTTATTCAAAAGGTAAATGAGTTTAAGGCTAAGGTTAGTTCTGGTAAGTTAGATTTTTCGCCCGATATGCTTAACTTTCTACGCGATTGGTTACTGCATCATATTACCAATGTTGATGCAATGTATGCAGAGCATTTTAAGAAGTATGGAATAAAATAGTTTTCGATTTTTTGATAAAGAGAAAGGGAGCAATATTGCTCCCTTTCTCTTTTGTGTATCAGTTATTAATCAATATTGTTAAGAATGAAATCCCTTTGAGCTTTCATTAGATTAACGGTGTGAAGCATAATATTCTTAATCTCGTTCAGAAGTCCTAGGTAAAGTACGCTGTTACGTGTACCCGTTTCACTCTGTTTAATACGCTTTACCTGTTTTTTGCGGGCATCGTTCACTATTTCAAGAATATCCTGCTGTTTCTTAATTGCATCGGGAACGCCAGTGTAATCGTTCTCCTTAATCATCTTCATAATATCATCGAAGAATACCGATATATTTTCAGAGATTTCTTTTAACTCCGAAGCTTGTGCTTTAGTTAAGCCTTTGTGTTGATTATCGATATGCTGTAAACTAGGCGACACTACAAATGTTAATGAGTGGGCAATTTCGCGTAAGTAATCAATAACCTGTATGTAGTAGTGCCCTGTTTCAATTGAATCGGCTTCAAGTTTTTTAAGTACGGTGTAAACATTGTACTTAAGTTTTTTAGCCTCGGCGTTAAGTTCCTCTACATCTTTATTTACCTGCTTAAGCGTTTTACGGTCTTCGTTGGTTAATCCTTCAACAGTTTTTGTGAAGGTTTTCAAAACATCCTTTAACGATTTTGTTACCTCTTTGGTGCATTTTTTAACAACACTATCGTCGGTAGCTAGTATTTCTTCATCAACTTTAGCGGCTTCAACTTTCTTTTTGTGTAGTAGGTGCGATTTAATAAGCAATCCAACCGCAATAGCAACAAGAATAATTAGAGCTGGTGTTTTTCCGTAATATAATGCTGCTGCCATTATAAATGCCATAGTGAATGTTACAAAGGCGGTGAAGAACCATCCTGAGATTACTGTTAAAACACCCGTAATACGGTAAACAGCACTCTCGCGTCCCCAGGCTTTGTCGCTAAGCGATGTACCCATAGCAACCATAAAAGTTACGTAAGTAGTTGAGAGAGGTAGTTTAAGTGATGTTGCCGAGCTAATTAGAATACTCGATACCACAAGGTTTACCGATGCGCGGATAAGGTCAAATGCAGGTGCATCGTTTGGATTTTTGTATTTAGGTGCCTTGCTGGTATCAAATCTACTTTCAAGAAACTTTTTTATAAACTTTGGCATTATTCCGCCTGTATTGTTGCTAAGTCCTCTCATTGCTCTTACAAGTGTCCTCGAGAACTGGGTGCTTCCAAAGCGCTCCACGCCAGCATCCTGACGGGAAAGTCCTACCTCAGTTTCAGTAACAGTTCTTGCTTTACGTGAGGTCCATAACGTTATAACCATTATCAATCCTGCAATAAATAGATATATAAAGTTAGTTGTTACAGGCCCCGCTAAATCTGTCATAAGGAGTTGGTCTGGGGCTACACCAGGGTTAGCTAGATGGATTTGGTATGACTTTAAACCTGCAAGAGATACTCCTATAAAGTTAACAAGATCGTTTCCGGCAAATGAGAGAGCTAACGCAAATGTTCCCATTAGCACCACAAATCGCAAAATATTAAGTTTGAAAACCGATATTAGTATTTGGAAAATTACAGCCCATACAAGAAAACTGTAGAAAAGAATAAGAACGGTATGTTCGTTAATGTAATTTAAAACAGATTCATTTATAATTGAAGCACCTTGAACTCCTTTCATTACAATAAAATATGTAATTGCTGTAAGCGCAAATCCGCCCCAAATACTACCTACGTAATTAATGCTCTTTTTATAGTTGAAAGTGAATAGAAAACGAGCAAAGTATTGTACAACGGTTCCCACTACAAATGCAACCACAACTGATATTAAAATACCCGAGATAATTGCCAGCGCTTTTCCGCTGTTGATATAGTTGCCAAGGTTGCTTAACGATTCATCGTTACCCATTATTTTGAATATGGAAACCGCTACAGCAGAGCCAAGCAATTCGAATACTAAAGATACCGTTGTTGAGGTTGGCAATCCAAAGGTGTTGAAAAAGTCCAAAACAATGACATCGGTTAGCATTACGGCTAGGAATATCACCATAATTTCGCTCATGTAGAAGTTCTGCGGGTAGAACACCCCTTTACGCGCTACCTCCATCATGCCGCTGGAGAAGAATGAACCAACTAAAACTCCAGCCGATGCAACCAGTAAAATCCAGTGGCGGGGCGCAACTTTTGAACCGATTGACGAGTTAAGGAAGTTAACCGCGTCGTTTGCAACGCCAACCACCAAGTCGGACATTGCGAGTAGAATAAGAATTACAACTGCAATTAGGTAATAGGTTTCCATATTATCAATATTAATTTCAGCGCAAAAATACCTCAGCTTATGTTAACATTAATAAAATGATGGGTTATGTTTCTATTAATCTAATGTTAAGTTAATGTTAAGAAGGTTGAATTTTGTTTGGAGTAGTGGAGTATTGGAGTGTTTTTGAATTATTTGAGTTGGTTAAGCCTACATTACTCCAGCTCTCCATTGCTCATTTACTTCTTCTCTTCAATACCCTTGAGCAGGTCTTTTTTACGGATAGCGACTGGAATTTCTGAGTTGTCGGACATTCTTATGGCTGGCGTAGGGAAACGCATCACTTTTACAATGTACTTTTGGTTCACTAGGTGCGATTGGTGGCAGCGAATAAATCCGCAGTCGTCCAATAAATCTTCATACTCCTTAAGTGTTCTCGAAACACGAATCGGAACATTATCTTTAAATATAAACTCAGTAGTATTATTGTGCGATTCGCACCGAATAATGTTATCGGTATCAACAACGTGAATGCCACTTATGGTTTTAAGCACTAGTTTTTTACTTGATGATTCCTGATTTACAGTGTTTGATAGTAGTGCATCGAATTTACTCTTTGTTTCTGTTTGATTGTACGATGTAGATATTTTTTCAACTGCCGAGATTAAGTCTGATGGATCGATAGGTTTCAGCAGATAGTCGACCGCACTGAACTTAAATGCTTTAATAGCGTATTCCTGATAAGCAGTTACAATAATTAGCTGAAAGTTGATTGGCGAAAACTTATTGAGCAAATCGAATCCGTTACCATCGTTCATCTGCATATCAAGGAAAACCACATCGGGGTTTTGCGTGGTAATAATTCTGTAACCCGATTCAACGCCGTCGGCTTCGCCTATAACATTGATGTTGGGGCAATAGATGCTTAACATCTGTTTCAAAGTTTCGCGCACCTTGCTTTCATCATCTATTACAATAGCACTTAGCATAGCTATACAGGAATTTTGAATTTAACTAGAGTTCCGTGACGGGTAATATCTATGGTTCCAATATCAATAATGCTCATCTCAATATTAATCCCTTTTGAGCATTTGATTTTACGAATACGTTCTTGGGTTATTTCAGTGGCAAGAGAGCGGTGTCCTTTGCCTTTTTCTAACTGCAACTGTCTGGATTTTTCAATACCAATTCCGTTATCCTCGACCTCAATTACAAGACAATTCTTGTTTTCGGCGATGAATCGGATATTCAGCATTCCTTTTTCAGAGATATGGATAAATCCGTGCTCAATGGCATTTTCAATAAAAGGTTGTGCTAACATTGGTGGAATCTGGACATTGTCGATATCAATCTGCTCATCAACCTCAATTTTATGCTCAAAACGCCCCTCGAATCTTAAAGCCTGAAGTTCTAAGTAGTGTTTTAGGGTGGTAACCTCTCGTTCAAGAGTATTTAGTTCAATTCGCGAATTCTCCAGTATCAACCTAATTAACTTTGCAAAGCTGGCTAAATACTTACTGGCCTGGTGCGCCTCATTCCTGAAAATATAACTTTGAATGGCGGTAAGCGAGTTGAAAACAAAGTGAGGGTTCATTTGCGAGAGCAATAACTGCTGCTCTATTTGCAAATTTCGGCGTTGAACAGCCCTGTATTTAATGTAAAGAATGGCAATTGATACGATACAAATAACAAGTAATGCCGCAAGAACTATTGTGATTACTGAAAGTTGAATAGTTGGAATTACCATTATTTGTATTATTAGTTTCACAAAAATAGTTGCTATTGTTTACTTTACAAAAATTATTGGATTGATATGAATTCTTAAGGATGATTAAACCTAATCAACATCAATGTGTCAATTCTATGTAGAATGATTTTAAAATAGTTTTTTAACTTTGTGCCGTTAAAAGAAATTGATGAGAGGTCGTTATACAGCATTTGGTTTTATTCTGCTTGCCAATATAATGTTATTGGTAC
>WBUV01000509.1 GCA_008933525.1 Bacteroidales bacterium
CAATAAACCCATATAACTCTGATTTTGTATTAATTACCCCTTCAAAAGAACCAAATCCACCTAAATGCGCTTTTCCAATATTAGTAATTAAACCGAAGTTGGGTTCTGCTATTTCGGCAAGTTCTTTAATATCCCCAGGATGATTTGCGCCCATTTCAACAATGGCCATATCATTTACACTAGAGAGCGACAGCAATGTTAATGGAACACCAATATGGTTATTTAAATTTCCCTTAGTGGCATAAACATTATACTTCATCGAAAGAACTGCAGCTAGCAATTCCTTCGTAGTGGTTTTCCCATTACTTCCTGTGATGCCAATAATATTTATTCCAAGTTTTCTTCTGTGGTAATTTGCTAGGTTTTGCAATACTTTAAGGGCATCATCAACAAGCAAACAGCCTTCAGACAAATATTCAGGATTATCAATAACAGCCAAAGAGGCCCCCGAATCAATAGCGCTTTTCGCAAATTTATTCCCATCGAAATTATCGCCTTTTAAGGCAAAGAAGATAGATCCCAAAGGAACATTCCGACTATCGGTTGTTACTGTTGGATTCTGAATAAAGTGTTCATACAACTTTTCAAGCATAAATTCAAATTGAGTTAAAAACAAAAAACCTCATAAAAGTATGAGGTTTTTTGAAAATATCATCTATTAAAAAAGTTATTCTCCACGTTCTCTTCCGGATTGAGCACCAACAGCCTCCATCGCACAGCGGAATCCAATATCATTTGTTGATGAGGCTTCGTCAAGGAATCGTCTTGTGCCAGGGCTTAACCAGTAAGCTCGATCCCTCCATGATCCACCTTTATAAACTCTAACATTATCATTTACAAGAGTAGTCATGTTTTCATTTTTGGCTTCCTTCTTACCTTGGTCGTACATAGCATTTGAGTTCTTCTCCTTCATTGTAGCACCCTCAATATAATTTAAGGATGAAGCAACATCACCATCTTTATGGTTGATATAGTAAGACTTGTTGTAATTTCTCCTATTAGCAGCCTCCTCTTCAGTAACCTCTCTGAAAGGAATACGACCAAGACTATCCTTGCGGGCAAACTGGCCATTGTCATCGAGAGGGGTTTTGAAAACATTACCACGGTAAGGCCTAACTTCATCAAAATCTTCGGAAGTTTGAGGACGATACACATCCAATACCCACTCATTCACGTTGCCAGCCATGCAATACAATCCATAATCGTTTGGCCAATATGATCTAACTGGAGCTGTAAATGTACTTTTATCATTTAAATTACCTGCAAGACCCATGTAGTCACCTCTACCCCTAACAAAGTTACCCATCATTTGACCACGATCCTTTGAAGCAGCATTACGAACGTTATGACCATTCCAAGGATAAATTTTACGTTCAACCATACGCTCATCGTATGTGTTTCCAATAAGACCGGATGCAGCAAATTCCCACTCAGCTTCTGTTGGAAGGCGATACTTTGGTAGAAGAATACCATCCTCAAACCTAACAGGACGCCCTTCGGGTTGCTCAGGGTTTAAACTTGGTAGGTTTTCTTTAACTTTTCCAGTGTATTGACCAGCTAAATAAGCATCAGTATTAAAATTATCTTCATTTTTTTGGCCAAGTTCTAGTTCAAGAATTCCTCTTTGAACAAGCAGCATCTCATTAACACGATCGCTACGCCATTGGCAATAATCGTTAGCCTGCAACCAACTTATACCAACTACAGGGTAATCATTGTAAGCAGGATGGCGGAAATAATCGGTCACATAGGGTTCGTTATATCCTAATGGAGAACGCCATACTAAGGTATCAGGAAGTGCGTTTTTGTATACTTGAGGATAATCTACATAAACTCTCTTTAACCAATGCAAGTATTCTCTCCAATCAACATTCGAAACCTCAGTTTCGTCCATGTAGAAGGATGTTACAGTAACTCTGCGTTGAATAGCATTCCAGTCATACATAACGTCTTGCTCAACACGTCCCATTATAAACGTACCGCCTTCAATGAAAACTAGGCCAGGACCTGCTTCGGGCTTCCAATCGGTAACTACCTCAAAGCCACCATCCTCAACGGAGTTATAACCCCAACCTGTTTTAGAGGAACCATTGGCACCACCGCCACCTTTTCCTAACATACCACAAGATGAAAGCCCAAATATACCTGCAAGGGCTAAGATTAATGTACTATACTTTAAGCTCATAGCTATTAT
>WBUV01000510.1 GCA_008933525.1 Bacteroidales bacterium
GTATTCATATTGAGTTTTATATAATCAACAACGATAAGATAGGTAATAGAATTAAAAATATTTTAATTACAAAAGCCAAGGAAGGTGTTAAGGTTCGCTTACTTTTCGACGATGTAGGAAGTTGGAGTTTACCCAAAAAGTATATCAATGAATTGCGCGAAGCAGGAGTAGAGGTTTACCCATTCATGGAGGTTAAGTTTCCACTTTTAACGAGCAAGGTTAATTACAGGAATCATCGTAAAATTGTTGTTGTGGACGGAATGGTTGCCTATTTAGGAGGTATGAATATTGCCGATCGGTATATCGAGGGCAGCCGTCGACTAGGTCAGTGGCACGATACCCTGCTGAAGATTGAAGGCGAAGCAGTACATTCGTTGCAGGTAATCTTCTTACTCGATTGGTATTTTGTTACAGGCGATATCGTTAATAACAGAACGCTTTATTTTCCTGAAATTAAAGTTACAAATTATCACCCATTGCAAATAGTAACAAGTGGCCCAGACTCAGATTGGGCAAGCATTATGCAGGTATTCTTTCATGCAATAACTAGGGCAACTCATCACATTTACATTTCCTCACCTTATTTTATACCCAACGAAAGCATACTGACAGCCCTCAAAACTGCTGCTCTTAGTGGTGTGGATGTTCGAATTATTTTACCCGGAAAATCGGACTCCACAGTTGTTTACTGGAGTTCACTATCCTTTGTTTCGGAACTACTCGATGCTGGCATTAAGGTTTATCTATTTCAGAATGGATTTGACCACTCAAAGCTTATTATGATTGATAGCGCATTTTCATCTGTAGGTTCAGCCAATATGGATATACGCAGTTTTGAGGATAATTTTGAGGTAGCTGCAATAATTTACGACGAGCAAATAACAAAAAACCTTGAGTCATCGTTTATGGATAAACTAATTCAATGCCAAATAATTACCACTGAGAATTGGAGTAAAAGGCCTTTGAAGCATAGCTATAAAGAAGCAATGGCGCGATTAATAAGCCCCTTGTTTTAATTTAGCATGATATTTGCTATTTCAGAAATAGCTAAACTTTTAAAATTCTTGTTAAAACTAAATCACATTATTATGAAAAAATTACTATTGTTAGCTTTCGCTTTGATGTCAGTTAGTTTATCTAACGCACAATTTTTGCGTTTTGGTGTAAAAGGAGGGGTTAGTTCTACGAATGTTAAATTTGATAAAACAACTCTGAATGATATTACTACAACCCAGGGTGTAAAAGATTTCATTGTTGATCAGGGTGACTCAAAAATGGGCATTCATCTAGGTTTTTTCAGCAGAATTCAAATAGTTGGATTATTTATTCAACCTGAATTACTCTTCACTCATTCACAAGGTGAAGTAGTTTTGTCTGAAACGAACGGAACTGTAATTTCGAACGAAATACAAAAGTTCAATAAGATAGATGTCCCTGTTCTGGTTGGTTGGAAATTTGGACCTGCCCGCCTTGGTTTTGGTCCGGTTGCTTCAATAATGATGAGTGAGAAGGATGGCCTAAAGGATAGACTAGGTGATCTCACAAACACTAGCGTAGAAAGCAACTTTAAAAAAGCAACTTTCGGTTATCAAGTTGGTTTTGGTCTCGATATTCTCAAAAAAATAACACTTGATATTCGCTACGAAGGTAATTTAAGTAAGTTAGGGAGCGGTATAACTCTTGGTGGTGAAGAGTTTAAATTTGATCAAAGAAATCCTCAGTTTCTATTTAGCGCAGGAATTTTCTTTTAAGCTAAACAGTTGTATAAGCCAACCTTCCTTTTTTAGGAAGGTTTTTTTTATCTACAAAAAGTGCATATTCACAAACTAAAAATGCATGTTTAAGTAAAATTATTACCAAAAAGAGCTAAACAAAATATATTTTTCGTATTTTTTGTAACTTTATTAAAGCGTTGTTTAATTATAAAACATTGTGAATCAGTACCTGAATTGATCAAAAACATATGTCAACCTTACTATTCTTATTATATTCACTAGTTTTATTGGTGCTTCTAGGCTGGATTATCATGCTTAGCAGAAAATTACGTATTAAAAATAACGAACATTCTTCCGGTCATAATTCTTTGCAGAAATTAAATGATGAGTATTCTAACATTAAAGTAAGATGCAAAGAATTACAAATTGAGAATGATGAATTAAACAAGAT
>WBUV01000049.1 GCA_008933525.1 Bacteroidales bacterium
GTATTTAAATTATCTGCAAAGTTAACGTTAAATCAAATTGATTAGAATGGTAAATCGTTATCTGGATTAAAATCGTTGGTTGGAGGTATTGTAAATTCATCGGGGAAAGGAGGTAGGTCAGGAACGTTATTCTCGGCATTCCTCATTCTCTCTACTTTCCATATCCTTACATCGGTGTACCAACGGCTATTAAATTCACGCGATTCAATATTTATTGAAAGTTTAACAACTTCGCCTATTGCAACGGAATCCATTTCCTTTACTTTATCGCCCCACGCCGATACGCAAACCTTTTTGGGATACTGTTCTTGGGTTTCAACAATAAACTCCTGTTTTACCCAGGCTCCATTTTTACCTTGTCCGGTTTGTTGTCCCAACTTCTGAATTAGTTTTCCTGTAAAATCTAGTGCCATATGATTGTTTTTTTATTCAGAAAAACAGCCGGATGCATAAACACCCGGCTGTAAGCTGCGAGTTTATTAATAATTATCTCTTAGCAGTTTCCTTAACGATCTCAAGAAGTTCTACCTCGAAAATTAGAACTTGGTTAGGTCCGATTGGGCCGCCAGGACGTACCTGTGTGCCGTAAGCTAAATCAGCAGGGATGTAGAACATGTATTTAGCGCCAACTTTCATTTTTTGAACGCCAATAGTCCATCCTCTAATAACTTGATTTAGTTGGAATTGTGCGGGTTCGCCTCTGTCGTACGAAGAGTCGAATTTAGTGCCATCGGCTAGAGTTCCAGTATAATGAACTTTTACAACATCTTCAGCTTTTGGTTGAGCGCCTGTACCTTCGCTAATTACCTTGTATTGTAATCCAGTAGAATCAACAACAACGCCTTCTTTAGTTTTGTTTTCCTCTAGGAATTTGTTGCTTTCCTCAAGGTTTTTGTCTGCAATTTTTTGTTCTCTTTTTGCAAGATAATCTTGAATATATCTCATTGCAGCATCATCAGTCATTCTAATGTTTGATGAATCGTTCTTATAAGAATCTTGAATTGCACGCGCAAGAGCTTTGTAGTTTATTTCGTCGAGTTTGTTGTTCTTGAAACTTTGAGCTAGGTTAATTCCTAATGCATAGCTTAGGCTATCAGTTTCGGTTTTTAGAACTACTTTTCCAACACTTTGGTTGGATTTTTGGCACGATGCCAAAACGGCCACTAGTGAAACGGCCACGAATACACTTGAAAATTTCATAGTTTTATTAGAATTAAATTGATTATCTGTTTCAAAAAATATCTTGCGAAGATACAGAATTGAATTGATTAACAAATTTTGTTGTAAATATTTTTTTAAGGCTCTAGTAAATGTGTGATAGCCGTAAGGTTTGTTTTTTTCTTTTTTTTGTGAAATTTCATACTACAGTATAATTTCTAGTTCCAATTTTCTTGATTCCATTTCTTCAAACTTCGGTCTTCCAACTCTCAATTTTTAACATCCTTTGTCATCCCATTTAATTTTTGTTTTTTTGTGTGATAATACTTTTTACTATGGATTTGATTAATACTGCAAAGCACGTTGAGTTGATTTCGAAGGAGTTGAATTTGGCTAGTCGCCAAGTATCAAACACTGTAAAACTTTTAGACGAGGGCTCTACAATCCCATTCATTAGTCGTTACCGTAAGGAGATGACTGGTAATTTAGACGAGGTTCAGGTAACATCCATTCGCGATTTATCGGCTAAATATGTTGAAATTGATAAACGGAAGGAAACCATAATATCTACAATTGAAGAGCAGGGCAAACTTACCGAAGAGTTAAAGATAAGAATTATTAACTGCTACGATTCTGTTGTGCTTGAGGATATTTACTTGCCATACAAACCCAAACGTAGAACCAAAGCTACAATTGCTAAAGAGAAAGGGTTGGAACCACTTGCTCTGTTGATAATGAAACAGTTTGAACGCAATATTTTTGCAAAAGCCGAAGGATTTATTAACGATCAAGTTGCCGATGTGGATGAAGCCTTACAGGGTGCACGCGACATAGTGGCTGAGTGGATTAGCGAGGATGAGAAGGCTCGAAATATTGCCCGTCGTCACTTTAAGCGTAGCGCCATAATTAAATCAAAAGTAGTAAAGGGAAAGGAAACCGATGGCGTGAAGTATTCCGATTACTTCAGTTTTGAGGAGGAGGTTCGCAAGTGTGCATCGCACAGGTTTTTGGCTATGCGCCGTGGACAGGAGGAAGGATTCCTGCGTGTATCTATTGTTCCTGCTGTAGAACCTGTGATTGAGGAATTTGAAAGGAATTACGTGAAGCTAAGTGGCGATAATGCAGCGCAAATGCAGTTGGCCATTGCCGATTCCTATAAACGATTGATTGAGCCTTCCATTGAGAACGAGTTTACTGGCGAACTAAAGGAGAAAGCCGACGAGGAGGCAATTCGTGTTTTTGCCGAGAACCTTCGTCAACTTTTGCTTTCGGCGCCGCTTGGACAGAAAAGTGTTTTGGCTCTCGATCCCGGTTATCGAACTGGCTGCAAGTTGGTTTGTTTGGATCCGCAAGGAAATTTACTACATAACGAGACTATTTATCCGCACCCACCTCAGAGCGAGCAGGGTAAGGCAATGTCAAAAATCTCAAACCTTGTCGATACATTTAAGATTGATGCAATTGCCATTGGAAATGGAACTGCAAGTCGCGAAACAGAGGCACTTGTAAAGCATATTCGCTTTAACCGCGATATTAAAGTTTTTGTGGTAAGCGAGGATGGTGCATCGGTTTACTCCGCGTCTACAGTTGCGCGCGAGGAGTTTCCCGAGTACGATGTTACTGTGCGTGGCGCAGTTTCCATTGGGCGTAGGTTGATGGATCCCTTGGCAGAACTGGTTAAAATTGACCCAAAATCCATCGGGGTAGGGCAGTACCAGCACGATGTTGACCAAACCAAACTTAAGAACGGGTTGGATTTGGTGGTGGAGAGCGCAGTAAACCACGTTGGCGTTAGCCTGAATACGGCCAGTAAGCATTTGCTAACCTATGTTTCGGGTTTAGGACCACAACTAGCCAAGAATATTGTGGACTACCGCAAGCAGAATGGCCCATTTGCCAGCCGTACTGAGTTGAAAAAGGTTGCCCGTTTGGGCGATAAGGCCTTTGAGCAATGCGCAGGATTCCTCCGAATTACCGATGCCAAGAACCCGCTCGATAATAGCGCTGTTCACCCCGAAAGTTACCACATTGTGGAGCAAATGGCCAAGGACTTGGGCTGTAAGGTTGCCGACCTAATGGGCGATGAGCAGTTACGCTCTAAAATAAAGTTGGAGAAATACGTAACCGATAAAATTGGCTTACCAACCCTTAACGATATTATGCAGGAGTTATCTAAGCCCGGTCGCGACCCACGTAAGGCAATTAAGGTGTTTGAGTTTGCCGAGGGCATCTATAAAATGGACGACTTAGTTCCCGGAATGATTATTCCCGGAATTGTAACCAATATTACCAACTTTGGAGTTTTTGTTGATGTTGGAGTAAAACAGGATGGCTTAGTGCATATCTCGCAGCTGGCAAACCGTTTTGTTTCCGACCCACTGGAGGTTGTTAAGCTCCACCAGCACGTTAAGGTAAAAGTGCTTGAGGTGGATATTCCTAGGAAAAGAATTCAGTTAACGTTGAAGGATGTTGAGCAGTAATGAAGTTTGTAGGAAATAATTAATGCGGTTTTGAAAAGTTGTGGTTTTGTAATAACTTGGATGAAATTGTAAGCCCAATTTTATGAAAACATCAATTAAATATTTTGTGATAGGTACATTTTTTATCGCCCTTTTTGCTTGTGAGAAGGAGACTGAAACTGCTACCGACAAGGAACTTTACCAAATGGCTACAACAAACATTCAAAGTTTTGTTTGGTATAAAAACTCAAATGCACTCTTGAATAGAAGTTCGGGTAGTGGACATACGCAGCCATATCTTCGAACACGTTATAATACCATTGCAGCAGAAGTGTTAAACGATCAAGGAAAAGTGATTGAGGGTTCTGATTTTCCTGAAGGTTCCTTAATTGTAAAGGAATTAATTGGCAGTAATGAGCAGGTTGAAATCTATGCAATTCTCTATAAAAAATCCGACCATCAGTATGCCGATAACCGGGGTTGGGTTTGGGGATACATTGAAGAAGATGGTAAGGTGAAAGAGTCTGCATCAAAGAGAGGTAGTGCCTGTATTACCTGTCACTCCCAAACTGGGAATATTGACTATATGCTTATGAATAAGTATTTCCCATAAAAAAGAAGCCCTCAAATTTTTAGAGGGCTTCTTTTTTTATCTAATCTTCAATTCCTGCAATCTTTATCATGAATGCGTAAGTAAATGCAATATCCTTCAACGATTTGAAGCGCCCCGATGCTCCCCCATGGCCTGAATCCATATCAACCTTGAAAAGGAGTAAGTTATTATCGGTTTTTGTTGAGCGTAACTTTGCAACCCACTTTGCAGGTTCAAAGTACTGAACCTGTGAGTCGTGGTAACTTGTGGTTACCAGCATGTTAGGGTATTCTTGCGGTTTAACCTGATCGTAAGGGGAGTAGGATTTAATGTAGGAATAGAACACAGAATCATTTGGGTTGCCCCATTCCTCGTACTCTCCAGTGGTAAGTGGCATGCTGGTGTCGAGCATGCTTGTAACAACATCTACAAAAGGAACTTCGGCGATAATAGCCTTGTACAAATCGGGGCGAATATTTGAAACAGCACCAACAAGCAATCCTCCGGCACTACCTCCTTGGGCAATTATTTTTTCTGGATTTGAGTATTTCTGTTCAATTAAATACTCTGTACAATCTATGAAATCCGTAAAAGTGTTTTTCTTATTTAGCATCTTTCCCTTTTCGTACCAGTTACGGCCCATTTCTTCGCCACCCCTAACGTGCGCTATTGCGTAAACAAATCCTCTATCGAGTAAGCTTATCAAATTTGCATCGAATATTGGATTCTCGGAATAGCCATATGCTCCATAGGCATAAATTAAAAGTGGATTGTTCCCATTTAGTTCAAGACCCTTTTTATGAACAATGGAAATTGGTACATTAACGCTGTCGCTGGTTTGAGCCCAAAGTCTTTTGGTTTGATAGTTGTCGGGGTTGTAGCCACCAAGAACTTCGTTTTGTTTCAGAAGTTTTCGTTCCTGTGTATGTAAATTAATCTCGTAGGTCGATCCAGGGGTTGTAAGTGATGTGTAAAAGTACATGAATAGGGGCGTGTCGAACTCTGGGTTTCCTGCAGGCAAAGCGGTGTATACCTCTTCGCCGAAATCAATATAGAACTCGCTTTTGTCGGACCACTTATGAACTTTAACCTGAATTAGAGCATCCTTACGTTCAGTAATAACTAGGAAATCTTTAAAAACATCCATGTTCATAACCAGCACGTCCTTTCTTTGAGGGATTAACTCTTTCCAATTATCCATGGTTGGTTTTGAAATAGGTGTTTCCATTATTCTGAAATTTTCCGCATTCCAGTTTGTTCTAATGTAGAAATTGTCGGCATGATGTTCAACACCATACTCAATGCCTTTTTGCCTAGGTTGAATTACTTTGAATTCGCTGAGAGGATTGTTTGCACTCAAATATCTATATTCCGACGAGGTGCTGCTCGATGTCATAATAAAGATATATTCTCTCGACTTCGAAGTGAAAACATGCGCATCGAAAGTTTCATCAGTTTCATGATAAATTAGTACATCGTTGTTGGAGTAGGGCGAGCTTATGTTGTGCCGGAATATTTTGAAAGGTCTAAGCGATTTATCTTTTTTTGAGTAGAAAACAGTTTTGCTATCGTTTGCCCAGGCAATTGCTCCTGTTGTATTGTCTATTTTGGTGTTGATTAGTTTTCCTGTTTGAAGGTTTTTAAAGTGGATGGTAAATTTTCGGCTACCAATGGTGTCAACTCCATATGCAACAATTTGGTTGTCGGGCGAAATGTCGATGCTGGCAACTTGGCAAAACCGGTGACCGGCAGCAACTTCATTCTCATCAAGAATAATCTCTTCAGGGGCATCAAGAATGCCTTTTTTTCGACAATTGATAGGGTATTCTTTTCCTTCCTCGTATCGTATGTAATAGTAGTATCCATTAAGAAAAACCGGAACTGTAACATCTTCTTCCTTTTGACGTGATCTCATTTCGTTGTATAACTTTTCCTGTAGGGGAATAGTGGGCTCCATCATTGCTTCGGTGTAGGCGTTTTCGGCTATTAAGTAATCGAGAACCTTTTGCGAGTCACGCATGTTTAACCAGTAGTATGGATCAATGCGAGTATCTCCAAACATCACCATTTGATGTGGAATTTTCTCAGCAATAGGAGGTTTTGGGATAAAATTGCAGGCCGAAAGTTGAAGCAGTAATGCCACAAAAATTAAACCCGATAGGTTTTTTGTCATAGGGATATTAGATGTTTCTTTTATCAAATTTATTCCAAAATTATGTTTTAGGATTGATTTACACAAAATTGTCACGTTTTTTTAGCGATATAATATTCTGTTTTCAACTTTTAGTTCTGTTTTGAGCGAATGCGTTGTTGTGATAATTGAGTTGTAGACTGAACAAAATGATGTAAATTGTGTTTTTTGGATGTAAATACTTAAGAAATGAGAAAATCTATTTTAATAATAATTCTTTTGCCTTTACTAATGTCGTGCAACCAACAGCCGAATGAGGTAAAAGTTGATGTATTTGACTATTCATTGCTTGAACCTTATCTAAACAAATCAACCGATTCTATTTATGTTGTAAACTTTTGGGCCACTTGGTGCGCGCCTTGCATTAAGGAGTTTCCATATTTTGAGCAACTGCATAAGGAGTATAAGTCTGATAAGTTAGACATATTAATGGTAAGTCTCGATTTTCCAAATCAGCTTGATAAAAGTTTGTATCCCTTTATCAAGAATAGGAAAACCGATTTAAATGTTGTTTTGCTCGACGATCCTGCCCAGAACGTTTGGATTGAAAAGGTAGATTCAACCTGGAGTGGAGCATTACCTGCAACCTTGGTTTATAAAGGCAATAGCCGTGTTTTTATCGAAGGCCCTGTTGATTATAACGACCTAGTGAATGCTATTAATAAAGTTTCTAACCAATAAATCAATTTGAATATGAAAAAGATGTCGATGTTTATTTTTACAATGCTTTTAGCATCTGTAACAGTCCTAGCCCAAGGCTATAAAATTGGCGATAAAGTTGCTGACTTTAAACTAAAGAATGTTGATGGCAAAATGGTATCGCTAGCCGACTACAAGAATGCCAAAGGCTTTGTGGTTATTTTCTCCTGCAACCATTGCCCTTACGTTAAGGCTTATGAGGACAGAATGATTGAGTTGCACAAGAAGTACGAATCAAAAGGTTTTCCTGTAATAGCTATCAATTCCAACGACCCTGCTGCTGTTCCAGAGGATTCCTACGATAAAATGATTGAGCGTGCAAAAGAAAAGAGTTTTCCTTTTGCATACCTATTCGACGAGGGTCAAAAGGTATACCCAGTATTTGGTGCAGCTCGTACACCCCACGTTTATTTGTTGAGCAAAAAGGGCAAGGATATGATTGTTGAGTACATTGGCGCCATTGACGACAACTACAAGGATGCAACGGCTGTTAAGGAAAAGTATGTTGAGAAGGCCATTGATGCTCTTCTCGAAGGTAAATCGCCCGAGGTTAAGGAAACAAAGGCTGTAGGATGTAGTATTAAGGTTAAAAAGTAAGAGGTTTTTATTGAATATTGAGGCTGGTGGACAGATTATTGTTCACCAGTTTTTTTTATTTAATCTTAGTTGGAATATAATTAGTATTAAAGATTTAATATGTAGATATTCAGTGTGTTAAATTGAATTTTTGGTTTATTTTTCCAAATTAAAAATCACCATTTTTAGGTATTTCCCACTCAAACCTCTCATTCTACTTTTGTATCGTAAATTTTAAACTTATGGTACAATGAAAAGGATATTTACTGTTTCAACGTTTGTTCTTGTTTTTTGCTTTAATGGTTTTCTTTACTCTCAGACTGATTCAACAAGGTTCGATAAGGGATTTCAGTTCGAAGCATCATATCTGGGCGATAATGTAAATAACGTTCACGGTGGAATTAAGCGCGGTTCTGCGTTTCTTGGTATGGCCAACCTTCGTTTGCTCTTCGATACTGAAAAAGCAGGATTGTGGAGCGGCTCACAGTTCTTTGTTAATGCAGTAAATACACATGGTGCAACTCCATCGGCTGAGATGCTTGGCGATATGCAGGTAGCTTCGAATATTGAGGCGGGAAATCACACCTATATACAGGAATTATGGTATAAGCAGGTTGTTGGCAATGTTGAGTTTACATTAGGTTTGCAGGATTTGAATGTTGAGTTTGCGGTTTCCGATAATGGGGGTCTATTCTTGAATAGTTCCTTTGGAATTTTGCCCGTTATCTCGGCAAATGTGCCAGCGCCAATTTTTCCATTAACATCGTTGGGTATTACATCCAAGTGGAGTATCAACGATAAAACATCATGGCTAAATGCCATTTACGACGGTAGCCCCTCGGATTTCGATTATAATCCATACAACCTAAACTGGCAATTTGCCTCTGGCGATGGCATACTTGCCGTAACCGAGTTGCAACGTAATGTGGAGGTTAAGAATCTGCCTGGGGTTTATAAACTTGGTTTGTATACGCATAATCATCTTGTAGAGAAACAATTCAACGCTAACTTCCCGGATTCATTGGACCATTCAAAGTATGGTTTCTATATGTACGCCGACCAACGTGTATTTCAACGTGGCGAAACAAGTATTGATGTATTTAGCCAATTCGGCTATAGCCCTTCTGCATTAAGTCTTAACAGGGTATTCTTCAGTTTTGGCGTAAACCTGAAAGGCCTTATGACTAAGTCCGATTCCGATATTCTTGGATTTGCTGTTGCACACGCAAATTACAACGAGAGTGTTGGCGGAGAAACATCGCTTGAGTTGACCTACCAAAGGCTAATAACCAAGAATATTTTCATACAGCCCGATTTGCAGTATATCATAAATCCATCGGGGAAGAATAGTGGAATTAGCAACTGCTTTGCAGGTACACTAAGGTTGGGATTATCATTTTAAATAAAACACAGAAAATGCGTTTATCGGAATTATCAAATGGGCAGATTGGCATAATAACAAAAGTGTTTGGCCAAGGGGCGTTTCGGAAAAGGATAACCGAAATGGGATTTGTGAAGGGGAAATCGGTTAAGGTGATTAGGAATGCTCCTTTGCTCGACCCTATTGAGTATGAGATTATGGGCTACAATGTTTCGCTTCGTAGGAGCGAGGCGTCGCTAATTGAGGTTGTTTCGGAGAACGATTTGCAATCCGATAATTCCATCGTGTTTGAGGGAACACTGGTTGAGGATAAGTTAAAGGTATCGGCTCGCGAAAAAAGTAAAACTATCAATGTTGCATTGGTTGGGAATCCGAATAGTGGGAAAACTTCGCTTTTCAACTATATGTCGGGTTTGCACGAGAAGGTTGGTAACTATGGTGGAGTAACTATCGAGGCAAAAGAGGCAATGGTTAAGCACGATGGTTATAAAATAAACATTGTCGATTTGCCTGGAACCTACTCAATAACCGACTATACTCCCGAGGAACTTTTTGTACGCAAGCATATTGCGGACAATATGCCCGATGTTGTTATCAATGTGGTTGATGCTTCCAATTTGGAGCGAAACCTATTCCTAACAACCCAACTTATCGATATGAATATTAAGGTGATAATCGCTTTAAATATGTTCGATGAGCTGGAGCAAAAAGGTATTCAGTTTAAGTATTTCGACCTTGCCATAATGCTTGGTATTCCAATAATTCCTACGGTTGCAATAAAAGGGCGTGGCGTTTCGGAGTTGATTGCCAAAACTGTTGATGTTTACGAGGATAGAGACCCAATTGTGCGTCATATCCATATCAACTATGGTGCATCAATCGAAGGTTCCATATCAAAAATTAAAGAGTTGCTCAGGCCTAATAAGGAGATTGCCGACCGGTTCTCATTGCGATTTATCGCAATAAAACTGCTGGAGAACGATAGAACAACCCAAGATTTACTCCGTAGTTGTTTAAACTTTGATGCAGTTATGCTTGCTGCAAACAGGGAGATTCAACGGTTGGAAAAGGAGTATGGCGATAAATCGGAAACCGTTGTAACCGATGCAAAATATGGGTTTATTGCAGGAGCATTGGCCGAAACATTGAAGGAGAGTAGAGAGAAGAAGCATCATCGAAGCAAAATAATAGACAATGTTCTAACCCACAAACTATGGGGATTTCCAATTTTCATTGCTTTTATGTGGTTGATGTTTCAGGCCACCTTTACAATTGGTAGCTATCCAATGGATTGGATTGATGCGGGCGTTGGATATTTAGGCGATATTGTTGGAAATGCAATGCCCAATGGCGCTTTACGCGATTTAGTTGTGGATGGAATTATTGGTGGAGTTGGTGGTGTTATTGTGTTTCTGCCCAATATTCTAATCCTATTCTTCTTTATCTCCTTGATGGAGGATACTGGCTATATGGCTCGCATCTCCTTTATAATGGATAAGTTGATGCATAAGATAGGCTTGCACGGTAAATCGTTTATTCCGCTACTTATGGGTTTTGGCTGCAATGTGCCTGCTGTTATGGCTACACGTACTCTGGAGAATAGGAAGGATAGAATAATAACAATGCTGATAACTCCATTTATGTCGTGTAGCGCAAGGCTCCCCGTTTATGTTTTGCTGATATCTGCATTTTTTCCAACAAATCAGGGCTTGGTGCTTTTCTCTGTCTATTTTATTGGAATTTTACTGGCAATTTTAGTGGCGCTTTTGCTTAAAACAACATTGTTTGCTAAGCAGGATGTCCCTTTTGTAATGGAATTACCTCCTTATCGCATTCCAACTCTAAGGAATACAATAATCCATATGTGGTTTAAGGGTTCTCAGTACTTGCGAAAAATGGGAACAGTAATTCTTCTGGCATCAATTCTAATTTGGGGCTTAAGCTATTATCCTCGGAATGTTGAGTACTCTGCCAATTTCGATTCACAAATTGCCTCTATTTCTAATAATGCAGAGTTAAGGGATTCTGTAAAACAGGCTCAGATTTCGGAAATTGAGTTGATAAAGGCCTCGGAGCATCAGGAACAATCGTATATTGGCCGTATGGGTAGGTTTATTGAGCCTGCAATTCAGCCGCTTGGTTTCGACTGGAAAATTGGTGCAAGCATCATAACAGGTCTTGCCGCTAAGGAAATTGTGGTTAGCACAATGGGTATCATTTATCATGCCGATTTAGAGGCCGATGAAACATCTGGTTCGCTAATTTCGAGTTTGCAGCAGCAGGAATACTCCAGTGGTGCGCTAAAAGGGCAAAAAGTGTTCAATCAGCTGGTTGCATTTGGATTTATGCTATTCGTTCTAATTTATTTCCCCTGTGTGGCTGTAATTGCCGCAATTAAAAAGGAGGCAAACTGGAAGTGGGCTTTGTTCAGTATGGTTTATACAACTGCAATTGCTTGGGTTGTATCGTTTTTAACGTATCAAATTGGAAGTTATTTTATTCAATAAATATTATGATGAGTCAAGATACTATCGCATTAATATTGGTTCTTGCAGCATTGTTGTACACTGTATATGCAGTTGTTAAGAGCCTTAGGAAAAAAGAGAGTGGTTGCACAGGTTGCCCTAGTTGTGAGATAAAGCGTACGGTTCAGAAGAAGTAGCGATAAAGTTCCTTTTCTTGTTAAATGTTCTTTGTTCTGTTATTTTTTTAACATATTTTTGGGAGTAGACTTATGACTAGTTGAAACTAAAACATAAAACAATGGAAAAGAGCATTAAAGGAACTGAAACCGAAAAGAATTTGCTAAAAGCTTTCGCAGGCGAATCGCAGGCAAAGAACCGTTATACTTTTTTTGCAAAGGTTGCAAAAGAGGAAGGATACGAGCAAATTGCCGAGTTGTTTATGATTACTGCCGGGCAGGAGGAGCAACACGCAAAGCAGTTCTTTAAATTCCTTGAGGGTGGAATGGTGGAGATTACTGCATCGTACCCAGCAGGCATGATAGGCACAACAGCCGAGAACCTGACTGCTGCAGCCAATGGCGAGCATGAGGAGTGGGCTGATTTGTATCCTCAATTTGCTGCAATTGCTGAGAAGGAGGGCTTCCCAAAAATTGCCACAGCGTTTAAGCTAATTGCAAAGGTTGAGAAAGAGCACGAGGAGCGCTACAGGAAACTTCTAGAAAAGGTTGAGGCCGGAAAAGTTTTCGAACGCGAGGAAGATACAGAATGGGTATGCCGTAAGTGCGGTTATGTTCATAAAGGTAAAAAAGCACTTAAGAACTGCCCTGTTTGCCATCACCCTGAGGCATATTTTGAAGAAAAGTCCAATAATTACTAGTTTTGTGTTAAGG
>WBUV01000511.1 GCA_008933525.1 Bacteroidales bacterium
CTCCATAATAGGCATATCCGAAACGCTGCCCATAATAATGCTAACTTTTGGTGTCATATAATTTTATTTAATATGTAAGGTACAAAAATATATCGAAAAAGACATTAATTAGCAAACTTTCAGTCAGATAGAAAAATAATCTATTCGTGTAATGTTTGGGTAGATGAATATGTTTAAGTTAAAGCCAACTTATGGAAGGTTCTTCTGCGAGTTGCGAAATTGACAATACAAAAATCCAGAGTCTTTCTTGGCTCATTTTTGCAATAAAACGAATTGCATGCTGTAGAAATTCCAAAAAACTGATGTAACTTTGTGGCTTGTTTTTTCAACCAAATAAAACTGAGACAATGGCTGAGAATTTGAAGCAAGTTAAGCTTAAGGACAGAGAGTTTAGATTGAGTTATCCTGAATCGGAAATTCAGCAGGATATCGATTTGGTAGCATCAAAGATTAACTGGGATTTTAGGAATGCCAAAGAGATTCCTTTATTCTTGAGTATACTTAACGGCTCATTTATGTTCACAGCCGACTTGATGAAGCGCATTAATTTCCCTTGCGAGGTTTCGTTCATAAAACTTTCGTCGTATCAAGGAACTGAATCGACTGGAGTTATCAATCAGTTAATTGGTTTAAATGAGGATATAAGCGGTCGTACGGTTATTATTGTTGAGGACATTGTGGATACTGGAATAACCCTAACAAAACTTTACGAAGAGTTGGGTAAACTTAACCCAAAAGCAATTAAGGTTGCTACCTTGCTTTTCAAACCTGAATCATACAAGGGTGCAGCCAAGATTGACTACATTGGACGCTCAATCCCTAACGATTTTATTGTAGGTTACGGTTTAGATTACGACGGAATTGGCCGTAATTTACCCGATATCTATACTGTAATTTAAGGCGATATAGCCAGATACAATACATAATGCTGAACTTGCTTCAGCATTTTTTATGTGACGAAATAGCGATTAAAAGTTAAATATATAACCAGCAGTTATGCTTAATATTGTAATTTTTGGCCCTCCGGGAGCAGGTAAAGGAACTCAATCAAAAATTGTTGCACAGGAATTCGGGCTAAAGCATATTTCAACGGGAGAAATTTTGCGTGCAGCCATAGTGGAGCAATCTCCACTTGGAATTGAGGCTCAACGACGAATTGATAAGGGCAACTTTGTTTCCGATGAAATTGCAATTGGTTTAATTAAGGAGGAACTTAGCAAGAATGGAGCAGTTAAGGGATATGTGTTCGATGGATTCCCACGTAACACATTGCAGGCTGCAAAACTGGATGAAATGCTAGGCTCAACAGGACACTCTGTTACAATGATGATTTCGCTTGAGGTTACCGACGACGAACTTGTTGCTCGCCTGCTTAACAGGGGTAAGGAAACGGATAGACCTGATGATAAGGAGGAGAGTATAATCCGCAAAAGGCTCGATATCTACGAAAATACTACCCGTCCGGTTTTAGATTTCTACAAGAATCAAGGAAAATTCAAAGGAATTGATGGGATGGGTAGCGTTAACGAGATTTTCGAAAGGATTTGTACTGCTATCAGAAACGCTCAATAACCGCAATTTAACTTCATTTACAAGTGCTTTAAAATGAATAATTGGCTTAATGGCTAATTATCATTACTTTTGTACCCAATTTTAATTCAACACACAAAGTCTATTATCTGAAATCTGAACTATAATGTCCAATTCGAATTTTGTTGATTACGTAAAAATATTCTGCCGTTCGGGGAAAGGTGGTGGAGGAAGCGTTCATATGCGCCGCGAGAAGTTTGTTCCCAAAGGTGGCCCCGATGGAGGCGATGGCGGAAGAGGTGGGCACATCTACCTTAAAGGAAGCAGTCAACTTTGGACATTGCTCCACTTAAAGTATAAGCGCCACATTTATGCTGGCGATGGTGTTTACGGTAGCGGTGCTCGTTGCTCAGGAGCCGATGGCGCAGATGTTACCATTGAAGTACCAATTGGAACGGTTGCCAAAAATGCAGAAACTGGAGAGATAATCACAGAGATAACTGAAAACGGGCAAGTTGAGATGCTGCTTAAGGGTGGTCGTGGAGGACTTGGAAACTGGAACTTCAAAACAGCTACGTTGCAAACTCCAAGATTTGCTCAACCAGGCGAACCAGCAGAGGAGGCCAACGT
>WBUV01000512.1 GCA_008933525.1 Bacteroidales bacterium
GAATAGCTTAAACCAAATACTACATAGCGATTACTCAAAGCTATCGGATGTGGCTTTCGATAATGGCTACTTCGACCAGATGCACTTTATTAAGGATTTCAAGCGTTTTGCGGGTAATACACCAAAGATTTTTGTTACCCAGAACAACTCCATTCTTCAAATCGGAAAGTTTAAGTAGGTGTCGTTTTCTTACTATTTTGGCTACTTATTGCCACCTAATTTTGTCTTCATAAATCATTTAAATCATAAGAATTATGAAGAACACAGAAATTACTGAATTTGTAAAATTCAGAGCAACCGAAACCGCAACCACCGAAGTGCTGATATCGAAAGTAAGCCTCCTGAACAATTTCCTAAAGATGCAGGATGGCTTTATTGATGCCGAATTGGTTAAGGATATCAAGGAAAACGAGTGGTGTATAGTTTACCATTTCGATGATATGGATAAGGTTAAGTCCATTGGCGAAAAAATGCGTAAAAGCAACGAGTTTGGGGAATTTATAAAATTTATTGTACCCGAAAGTGTTAGCGTTACCCTCCATAACCACTTAGCGGAATGGTAGTTTATAAGTATATTTGATTAACTTTTTGTTGATAAAGTTTCAGATGAAAATTGATAAGTTGAAGTTGGTGTGCTTCTCGCCCACTGGAACAACCAAAACAGTAATACAGGGCATTGCACGTGGTATTAACCATACCAGCCATGAGATTATTGATATTACAAGCCCATTAAGCAGGCAGACTATGTTAAATACATCGGCTAACGATTTGCTTGTTGTTGGAGTTCCTGTTTATATGGGCAGAGTACCCGCAATTACTGGCGAATGGTTAAGTAGAATTAGTGCCAACAGCACTCCTACCGTTTGTGTGGTTGTGTACGGTAACCGTGTATTCGACGATGCCTTGCTGGAATTAACCAATATACTTACAAAGCAAGGATGCAAGACCTTTGCTGGTGCTGCATTTATTGGGGAGCATTCCTTTTCCAGCACCGTAACACCCATAGCAGAATCGCGTCCCGATTCAATGGATTTCTACCACGCGGAGCAATTCGGAAAACGAATAAGCGAGAAGTTGCAAATGGCTTCATCGCCCAATTCAATTGCTGGTATTGATGTTCCGGGCAACTATCCGTATGGTGGAGTTACTCAACTCTGGAGTATCGATTTTATTGGGGTAAATAGTGAGTGTAACCAATGCGGTATTTGCGCCGAGGTTTGTCCTGCGAATGCAATAGATTCAGCCAATAGTAGAATAATTGACAAGGAAAAATGTATTACGTGCTGCGCTTGTATCAAAAAATGTCCTAGGGGTGCTAGGTTTATTAAGGATAGTCCAGTAAAAGAAGCAGCAGCTAGGCTAAATAGGCTTTATAGTGAACGCAAAGAGCCAATTGTGTTTATCTAAAAAAGAATCACCCCTAAATCCCCTCTCTCTCCGCCTGCTGGTGGTTATAGAGGGGACTTTTGTCTATACTAAAAGCATGCTCTCGCTCCTCATTTACAGAATAAGATATTCTAATATGTTCGTATCAACTAAATGCAAACCAAATTGGGAAGAATGCCTAGCCATACTATTCACCCATAAAAGAAAAACTTCCTCCAACAAAAAATTAACAACTTGTTATAGGTTCTTACCAATAAATAACTATTTTTAATATGAATTTAAGCTGGAAAACATTGAAAAAATTTTTGAATACACTCATTTTAGTCAGTCTTGTGTTTACTTTTAGTTGTATTGAAAACGAATCGGGTAAAGACTGTGGTTGTTATTCGGAAACGACAAGAACGATTCCTGAATCAGCAAATTTAATTGGGAAAATTTCCTACAAAATAAAAACCAATGATAACGGGTATTATTCAAATCGTTATTGGATTGTATATATCGACCCAAATTGTTCTAATTGCGTACACAGCATGATTGTTTGCAATGAAGATATTCTCGACGAAGAATTTGAAGTTCTCAAAAATGGTGAAACATATTTTGAAGTTAGTTTTGCTGGTAAATTAAAAAATGTGTGCAATAGAATTTATTCGCCAGCAGACTATACTTACGAACATATCACATTAACTAAAATTGAAAAACAGTAAAATAGATTCAACAATAATAAACCTATTAAACAAACCTTTATTTATATGGAAAAACTAACCCTTCTGT
>WBUV01000050.1 GCA_008933525.1 Bacteroidales bacterium
TTCGATAGCGAAATGCCTGAAAATATTCGTACAGGACAAACCTACCACATTAAACTGGAGCTTGGAGAATCGGCAAAAGCTATAATGATTCCCAGAGGTGCATTCTTCCAAAGCACTGGTGGACAACGGATATTTGTGCTAAATAGCAATGGGACAGAGGCGGTTAAAAGAAACATCAAAATTGGAAAACAAAATCCTCAGTACTACGAAGTGCTGGAGGGTTTGAATCCTGGAGAAAAAGTAATAACTAGTAGCTACGACACATTTGGCGATAACGAAAGATTATTGCTGAAATAAAAGGACAAGGAGTTGTAAGGATATGAAGAAACTATATCAAAAACAACGAGAGTTTAGGTTGGTAAATGCTCTTTATTTAAATTTTGATGTTTTCGAAGCATATCCATACTCCTTTTTCATTAGAGTTTCAATAAAATGACATTATAACTAAAACAAACAATTATGATTAAAACAGTTAATCTTTCTAAAGTTTTTCGAACCGAGGAAATTGAAACCAGCGCATTAAGCCAGGTGAACTTACACATTAAAAAGGGAGAGTTCGTTGCCATTATGGGACCTTCGGGTTGCGGTAAGTCTACCCTTTTAAATATTGTTGGGTTACTCGATAATCCATCAGGAGGGAGTTACTTTTTCGATGGTCAAGAGGTTGGTAATTTAAAGGAGCGCAATAGAACAGCGCTGCGTAAAGGCAATATTGGCTTTATTTTCCAGAGTTTCAATTTAATAGATGAACTCAATGTGTATGAGAATGTCGAGTTGCCACTTGTATATCTTAAAATGAACTCGCGTACTCGCAAAGAAATGGTGGAGAAAGTTCTTGAGCGAATGCAAATTAGCCATCGTCGCAAGCATTTTCCTCAGCAACTATCGGGTGGTCAGCAGCAGCGCGTTGCGATTGCTCGGGCAGTTGTTGCCAATCCCAAATTAATCCTTGCCGATGAACCTACCGGAAATCTTGACTCTAAAAATGGTTTAGAGTTGATGAACCTGCTTACAGAGCTAAACCGTGAAGGAACAACCATAGTAATGGTAACCCACTCGTTACACGATGCCGGTTTTGCACACAGGGTAATAAACTTATTCGATGGTCAGGTTATTACTGAAGAGGTAAAAAAGCAAGTGGGTGAGTTGATGCTGTAATATAGTTAACGGTGTTCGGTAGTTAAAACCGACTTAGAAGCGTCCATTTTATATACTTTAAATGGAAGTCTTATAGTAAGGGTGAGTTATTTCAATATTATTGAATTAAAAGAAATATACTATGATTTTCAGAAAGTTGAAATCCCAATGGCTTTGGTTCTCCATTAATATTCTTGGCTTGAGCGTGGCCTTGGCAAGTGTAATTACCATAGTTGTTTTTACAGTCAACGAGCTTAGCTTCGACAAATTTCACTCAAAAGCCGGTAGAATATACCGTATTACATTGGAGTCAAACAATGGTAATACATCAATGCATCCTGCTAGAGTCGCAGGCAATTGGGTTGTTGAACTACAGAAGGAATATCCCGCTATTGAGAAAGTTGCTCGCCTTGTTCCATTTCGTAAATCGGTAGTGAAGATTCAGGAAAATAAATTTTACTCATCTCAGGCTTTTTCAACCGATAGCTCTTTTTTCGACGTTTTTGATATAGATGTGATTGTAGGAAAAAGTAGTAAATACCTTGTTCAGCCAGGTAATGTTTTGGTATGTAGAAGTTTGGCTGAAAAATACTTTGGAAGTGTTGATGTAGTAGGAAAAACAATAAATATTCTAAATCAGCAGGAATCTAAACCTTTACTTTTTACCATAGAAGGGGTTTACGAGGACTTTCCCTCCAATTCACATTTTCATCCAGAGCTATTAAGCTCCCTAACCGAATTCGATAAGCAAACGAGTTGGGCTTACACCTATTCATTGATGAGAGAAGGCATTAATACCGATGAACTTTCTGAAACAATTCAGCAAAAATGGGAGGAAGAAAATAAAAGTGGCAATCCAACATCGATTATTCATTTTCAAAAACTTACCGATATTCACCTCTATAGCAGTAAAACTCGTGAAATTGAGAGTAACGGTAGCATCCGCTCACTAATAATGCTTATAAGTGGTGCTGTTATTATTCTTTTTATTGCACTTATTAACTTTATTAACCTTTGCAGGGTGAGGTTCATTGCTGAATTCAAGAAAACCATCGTTAAAATGGTTAATGGTGCTTCAAAGTTTTCGTTAGCAAAGGAGTATCTAACTGAATCGTTTTTACTCTCAATAGTATCAGTATTTTTGGCTATTTTTCTAGCAAGCAGACTAACAAAATTGCTCCACGTTACATTGATTCAGCCTAGCAATATTTATTTAATCGTGTTAGCAAGCTTGGGTTTCGTCATTGTAATTTCAATTTTAGCTCTATACCCACTTTTGTCGTTAAAACTTACCTACAGTGTTAAAGTAAAGAATAGTCAAGCCCGATTGTATACAGTCCCTTTGTTAATTCAGTTTACCCTGTCAATCATTGCTTTAATAAGTACATTTATACTAAGCAGGCAGGTGAATTTCCTAAATGCAAAACATCCATCGTCCGATAGGTCGAATATGATTGTTCTTTCTGGAAATCCTTGGGAGGCAGTACAGCGTTACGATTTGCTAAAGGAGGAATTGCTCAAAAACCCATCAATTGAGAATGTTTCGGGAGCAATGGAAGAACCGGGAGGCGATATTTTAGATGCCGTTCCCTTTGAAATGGAAGGGATGGATAATCAAGGGAATAAGTTTATAAACATATTTACTGCGGATTCAAATTTCTTCTCCTTTATGGGCATCAGGCCAATTGCCGGAACTGTTCATCTTGGAAATATGCCATCGCAGCAGTGGGAAAAAGCGGCAACCGACTTAAGTATGCTCGAGAATTTCCGCAGCCAGATGCCGCAAGAGATAAAAAGATTGGAGGATATTGTTGGTGGGTTCAGGGACAAATATATAGTGAATAGGAGTGCTTTAAAACTCTTTGGAATTACCAATCCGAACGATGCCATTGGAAAGCGTTTTAGGCTAAAGTTCCATTTGCCCTATTTATTTCCCGAAGGCGAAATTGTTGGGGTGGTTCCAGATTTTCATTACACAAACCTTCATAACGAGGAAAAGCCCTTGGCGATTGCATCAAGGAAGAGTTTTAACTACTGTTTTTTAGTGACATTTGAACCAAATCAGTTTGATAAAGCAATTGCGGCAGTCGAACAAAACTGGATCAAATTAAATCCTGATTATCCTTTTCAGTATAAATTCATAGGTGAGTCTTACCGTTCGGCTTATACCAATGAATATTCTCAGCGTAATCTTCTTTCTGTGTTTGCATTAATTTCCGTAATTCTCTCTTTGCTTGGAATGTATGCAATGGCGTTGTTTAATATGCAACGAAGAGTAAAGGAAATTGGTATTCGTAAGGTAAATGGTGCCAAAACAGAGGAGATTATTTACATGTTAGTTTTAGACTTTGTAAAATGGGTGGCTTTAGCTTTTGTTATTGCTATTCCATTTGCCTATTTCTCAATGGAAAAATGGTTGCAGAATTTTGCGTACAAAATAAGTTTGAGTTGGTGGATTTTTGCTGTTGTTGGAATAATTGCAATTGCAGTGGCAATTATAACAGTGATATGGCAAAGCTGGCGTGCAGCAACTTGTAATCCGGTTGAAACATTGCGGTATGAGTAAACCATTGACTTTACTTAGTTAATTTAAAATTGAGTTAAAAAAATGTTGAAGTACTATTTAAAACATGCTTTAAGAGGTATTTTGAAGCACAAACTATTTTCGGCATTCAATATTATTGGATTTGCTGTTGGATTTGCAGTTTGTATTATTATAGCTCTCTTTGTGTATAGGGAATACTCTGTTGACTCCTATTTTCCCGATGCTGATAGAGTTTACCGATTAATCGATGTAAAGTCAAACTCCACAAAAATAGATCAGGACGTTGTTCCTTTCCTTTTAGAGAACTACCCTGAAATATGCTGTGCAACGCCTGTCTATTATTTACCGATGGACGACCTCAGTACATTTATTAAACAGGAAAAGAGTAGGAATACTGTTTACGTGAAAGAGTTTATGGCAACTAATAACGACTTTTTTAGGTTGGCAGGATTAAGGTCTATAGTTGCAAAATCATCCGCACCTTTTTTCGATACAAAATCTATTGTACTTAGCCAGACTACTGCGCTTAAATTGTTCGGAAGGATTGATATTATTGATGAAGAAATTGATTTGTATGGCATTAAAATGACCGTAAGCGCAATTGTCGAAGATATTCCATCGAATTCCAGCATGTCGGCAGATTTCTATGTTCATTCTAATAATGAGGCTTTCCCTGTTGGAACGCATAATACACCAAAGGGAGTTTACTATCCAAAGGATATTTATATCAAACTAAACGAGAGTGCTAATTTATCCTCTTTAGTTAAGAAGTTGAGCAGCGCATTCCCCGCTAATATGTCGGAAACAAAGGAGGTTTATTTTCAGCCTGTTAAGGATATCTACTTTTCGCAGCCATACGCAGGAAGCGAGAATAGGGTTGGAAACCGGTCGTTGATTTGGATAATTATTACCATTGCTTTACTTACGCTTATAATGTCTGTTTTCAATTATGTGAGTTTTACAATTTCTAAACAATTGAAAACACTAAAGGATGCAGGGGTTCGAATAACCAATGGCGCCGATTCGTCGCAGTTAAAAACGTACTATATTATCGATATTGGTTTGTCGGTGCTTATTTCGTTTTTACTTGCACTATTAATTAGCAAAGCAAGTGTTTCTTTTGCTGCGCAGTTGCTCGATACTCCATTAAGTTTCTCTTGGCTGCTAAAGCCCGAGTTGTTGCTGTTTGTTTTTATACTACTAACACTGGTTATTGCTATTTCTGCAATAGTTCCTGTTGGCTTTATTTCGCGGGTAAATCCTCAGGTTTTGTTCGGTAGATTTAGCCTACGGCACAGCAAGTATTCCTTGCAAAGTTTTATGACAGTGTTTCAGATAGCTGTGTCAATAATTCTTTTCTCCGCATTTTTTGTTGTAAACAAACAGCTCGATTTTGTTAAGTCTGCCGATGTTGGTTTTAATAAGGAACATTTACTCCGAATCGATTTGCCATATCCTTTCGATAAGCACGATGCGTTAAAGCAGCAGTTACGTCAGTATTCTTTTATTCAGAGTATGGCCTACACATCGCATGCGCCTGGGGCAAGTTGGCAAACTATTGATGAACGTTCGGAGAGTGGCAGTAGCATTACTTTAAGAGCAATCAATATTGATAAAGATTTCCTAAGCACATTTGGAATTGAACTGTTGAAGGGGCGTAAAATTCTTGATGGTGAAATAAATTCAGCGTGTTATATTTCCGAGAAGGCCTTTAAGGACTATGAGTGGAAGGATATTGTTGGCAAAACGTTCAATGGATTGAACGTAGTAGGCGTGGTGAATGATATTAATGTCAACTCTTTACATACGGGTGTTGTTCCGGTTGCTTTCCAGTTTACAAACCATTACTATAATGCGCTTAATATCCGATTAATGCCCGGTAAGGTAAATGAGCAAATTGAGCAGATTAAAAATGTTTGGACCCTAATTGCCCCTGATACTCCGTTTGGCTATGGTTTTTACGATGAATTTTTTAACTCACTTTACATTAAGGAGGAACGGCAGGCAAAAACGCTTACCATTTTTTCTGTAATAGCACTTATAATAACATGTTTTGGGTTATTTGGGCAAATTCTACAAAGTGCTGAAAAAAGAGTTAAAGAAATTGGTATTCGTAAAATTAATGGAGCAACTAATTCTGAAATTATGAGAATGTTAAACTTCGAGTTTGTTGTTTCAGGATTTGTTGCAGCATTAGTAGCCATTCCTACTGCATGGCTTTTAATGGATAAATGGTTACAGGAGTTTGCCTATAAAACAGCATTAAACTGGTGGATTTTTGTGCTGGCAGGTTTATTTACATTCATAATAGCACTTATAACAATTAGTTGGCAGAGTTGGCGTGCAGCATCATGTAATCCAATAGAAACTTTACGATACGAATAATAAAAACTAAAAATATGTACCGAAACTATTTAAAAACAGCCTTCCAGTCCTTAAAGAAGAATAAACTGTTTACGATTATCAACACTGTTGGACTCTCAGTTGCTCTAGCTGTAGTTTTCCTTATTATACTTTTTATAGTTAATGAGTTGAGTTACGATCGCTGTCACACCAAAAGCGATAGAGTTTATCGTGTACTCAACTTCTACTCCGATTCTAAGTCGATGTCGGAGTATACACCCTATATGCTGGCTTCAACGTTGAAAGATAATTTTCCGCAAGTCGAGAAGGCCACTCATGTATCGGGTATTGGAAGTTTAAGGCTAAAGTATAAGGACGAGTATATTGATATCGGTAGTGTAATAGCCACAGGCTCCGAAATTTTTGACATTTTCACACTTCCGTTGGTTACAAATCAATCAACCCAGCACTTGCTCGACGATCAAAAGGCTATTGTTATTTCACGCAAACTTGCCGAGAAACTCTTCCCTGGGCAGGATCCCGTAGGTAAAAGTATTGAGGGCGAAATAGAATATCAACCCTGTGTTTTTACAATCACAGGTGTCCTAAATGATCTTCCTGTTAATTCTACTTTTCGGCCCAGTTGCTTGGTTAACATTAAATGGTCTATCGATCCGGTTAATCAGATATTTAACGTAACAAACGCTGACGAAAAATGGGATATCACAAGTTGGTACACATGGGTATTGCTCAAAGATGGGGCGAACCCCGACGATTTAAGTAGTCAACTTAAGGATTTTGTTTTACAACATGTTGGCAATTTTTCGTACGCAAACTACTCACTTCAAAGTTTGGGCGATGTTTACCTGAAAACCGATAAACTGTTGAATACAGGAAAAGACAAAATGCGCGATATCCAATTGTTGTCTGTTATTGCACTTATAACTTTGTTAATTGCAACAATAAACTATGTTCTTCTCTCTACGGCTGTATCCGCATCAAGATCCAGAGAAATTGGCGTTCGAAAAACCTTTGGGGCCAGTAGCGTGAACATCCAAAAGCAAATATACATAGAGTCTGTTCTAATGGCTTTACTTGCATTGCCGTTGGCCGTCGTACTTTCGTTAATTACACTTCCCTTTGCTGAGAAACTGTTCCAAACTCGGTTACTAATAATTGATTCAAATCTGATTTTTTACAGTGTGATTTTCTTAACTGTTACAATTGTAATTGGTTTTATATCAGGGATATATGCCGCAGGGTATCTTTCCCGATTAAGAGTGGTTAGTATTCTTAAGAATTATGTGGAGTTGGGCCGGAATAAAGCGATATTTCGATCCATGCTTATTACTTTAGAGTTAATTATTTTCTGCGTTTTTGTATCAAGTGCTTTAATAGTACGCTCACAGTATAAGTATTTTCTGAAAAAAGATCCTGGCTATAATACGGAGAATATAATTACAATTGATCTCGGTTTTGGTTTCAGTGGTTATACTCCATTTTTAAATGCGATTAATTCGAACCCGAATGTTATTTCTGCGGCGGGATCAATGTACGGATTGCCATCCAAAGGCCCTGGGTCAATAATTGTTCCAAACTATAAGGACAATAGTAAGCAAGTGAATGTTGATGGGATGGCTGTAGATTATGGTTTTTTGGAAAAAATGGGCATACAGTTAGTTGAGGGTCGATATTTCTCAAGGGAATTTGGCAATGATATGGCTAAATCAGTGATTCTTAACGAAACGGCTGTGAAACAATTAGAAATTGATGACCCTATAGGGAAATTGTTTGCGTCTGATTCTTTAACAATCGTTGGGGTTGTAAAAGATTTTATGCCTTACTCGTTCGAGCAGAACATTGCACCTCAGTTCATCATGCTAAATACTGAGTATGTATTTAATATATCTGTACACTACAAATCCGGAACGCTAAGCAGTTTAATTCCTTATTTGGAAGCGGAATGGAAGAAGGTGGAGCCTTATGCTCCCTTTCAGTTTTCAACTATAGAGGATGCTACAAAATCAATTTATGCATCGCAAAAAAGACTAATTTCAATTATAACTTTTACAGCGATTTTTTCACTTTTAATTTCCATGTCAGGATTGTTTGGTTTGACCTTGTTCGTTACACGAGCGCGAACCAAGGAGATAAGCATAAAAAAGGTCATGGGAAGTTCCGAGAGTTCTATTATTTACTCAGCTCTGCGTGGGAACTTAGTTGAGGTTTTACTTGCTGCCGTAATTTCGGTTCCTATAACATATTACATCATGGAGCAATGGTTAAGCAAGTATGCCTTTAGGGTTTCTATAAACGGGTGGTTTTTTGTTTTTTCGCTTGGCGTTGCAGTTGTAGTGGTTGTATTTACTGTGATTGTTGTGTTATTGAAGGTTGCAAGAACGAATCCAGCAGAAACGTTGAAGTACGAGTAATTTGAATTAATACAAAGGTTTATTGTATGCGAAAAAAACCGAAGCAAGCGCTTCGGTTTTTTTATTCATTGTTCAATGTCGTATAGTTAAGTTTTGTTTAATGCTAGCATGTTGTCTAGGCGCTATGCCAATGTTAAAGACCTTTCAACGTCCGGATGACTTGGAAGCGTCAAAAAAAACTAACTAACAGCAATGAGTTATTGCTCTTAGTTAATTAACCATTTGCTTTACCAAGCCAGCAGCCTCCTGTAATGTAATAGCGCTGTAAACTTTCAAGCCCGAATCGTCAATTATTTGTTTTCCTTCCAGGGCATTTGTTCCCTGTAGTCTTACAATTACTGGAACTGGGATATTACCAATTTCTTTGTATGCATCCACAACTCCTTGAGCAACTCGGTCGCAACGTACAATACCTCCAAATATATTGATGAGGATTGCTTTTACATTTGGGTCTTTAAGGATAATTCTAAAACCTGCCGCAACAGTTTTTGCATTGGCTCCACCACCAACATCGAGGAAGTTTGCAGGATCTCCACCCGACAGTTTGATAATGTCCATGGTTGCCATTGCCAAACCTGCGCCGTTAACCATACAGCCCACATTGCCATCAAGTTTAACGAAGTTAAGGTTGTTTTCTCCAGCTTCAACCTCAGCAGGGTCTTCTTCGTTAATATCTCTTAGTTCTGCTAATTCAGGGTGACGGAATAGCGCATTTTCATCAACAGCACATTTTGCATCAACAGCAAAAATATCATCCTCGGATGTTTTTAACACTGGGTTAACCTCAAGTAACGAGAGGTCGTTTTTGATGTAAGCATCGTAAATTGACATTACAAACTTCACCATTTGAGAGTACGCTTTGCCAGTTAAACCTAGATTTGTGGCAACTTTGCGTGCTTGGTATGCTTGTATTCCAATTGGATTTATCTCTTCCTTAAAAAGCAGATGTGGTGTTTCAGCAGCAACGGCTTCAATATCCATACCTCCTTGAGGGGAATAAACAATAATATTACGACCTGTTGCTCTGTTGAGCAAAATGCTGATGTAGAACTCCTTAATTTCCGATGGACCTGGGTAGTACACTCCCTGTTGAACAAGTACCTTTCGGACTAACTTACCGTTAGGCCCTGTTTGGGGAGTAACCAAAGTCATTCCAATTATATTTTTCGAATGCATCTCAACTTCTTCAATGTTATGGGCAATTTTCACTCCACCTCCTTTTCCTCTACCCCCTGCATGTATTTGTGCTTTAATAGCCACTGAGTCTGCGCCTGTGGTTGCCATTATCAGCCTTGCTGCTTTTACGGCTTCCTCGGGAGTGTACGCTACAATTCCGGTTGGAACAGGTACACCTGATTTTTTTAAAATCTCTTTTGATTGATGCTCATGCAGATTCATAGAAATTATCTTTTCGGGTTTCGACTTCTAAAAATACAAAAAATGATTGAGTACCTTTGCACCCAAATTTATTCTTTATGATTAAAAATAGAAAATTGGCTAACGACGAGTTAAACCGAAAGAGTGTTGATGAATATAAGTCTGTAGGGAAACTCCCAATTGTGGTGGTTCTCGATAATGTTAGGAGTTTAAATAACGTAGGCTCGGTCTTTAGAACATCCGATGCATTATTGGTAGAAAAGATTATGCTTTGTGGCATAACTGGAACGCCACCTGATAAGGAGATTCATAGAACTGCCTTGGGTGCAGAGAATACTGTGAGTTGGGAGTATTTTGAAAAAACTGTTAACGCTTTGGCTATGCTTAAGGAGCAAGGGTATAAGATTATTTCAATTGAACAAGCAGAGAATAGCCATAATTTAATCTCATATAAGCCTGTGCTGGGAGCAAAGTATGCGTTGATTTTTGGAAATGAGTTGCGTGGGGTAGAGCAGGAAGTTGTCGACTTTTCCGAAGAGTGTATTGAAATTCCGCAGTTTGGCACCAAACATTCATTTAACATCTCTGTTTCAGCAGGGATTGTTCTTTGGGATTTCTTTGCAAAGCTAAATCGTTAGTGCTTGATTCTAAAAGAGAAAAGACCTGCCATTTGGCAGGTCTTTCTTTATGGTATGTTTCAATCTACTAGAAAATAGCCTTGAAAGCTTCGTTTTGGAAGTAGTTGCGGAATTCAACATCATCCTTAGCACGATCTTTAAGACTTGCGTCTTTTCCAATTGCAGTACGTAGGTTATCAAGAACAGTAGCTTCTTCTTGTAAACGAGCACCAACTATTGCACGGCCATAGTATCCTTTTGCAGTTTCAACTTTTGCAAAAGTATTTTTAGCAGCATCAACCTTAGCGTTAAGCAATAAAGCTAAACCTTGGTTGAAAGAATCGGTACCTGCGAAGTACTCAGCAGCAGCAGGATATTGGTTTTTGATGATAGCGATAATACCTAGGTTGTATTTAACTTCGTTACCAGCGTCAGCAGCTTCGGTGAAAAGTTTTTCAGCTTCATCATAGTTACCCTCTAGTAACGCTACACAACCACGATTGTTTGTAACTGCAGGGATTTTTTGATCAGCAGGAACTTTGTCAAGAGCAGCTTTTGCAGCAGCAGCATCTTTGTTCATCAAGTGTAAGTAAGCAGCATTGTTGTAGCCACGAGCGCAGTTGAATTTTTCGCCTGCTTTCATGTAAACTTCAATCTTTTTAGTTACATCAGAAACCAAAGTAGCAGCGTAAAGCATTTCCTCAACGTTTAGGCTATCATAAGCGTTGTTCTCAACCATATACTTCAAAGTATCGTCAGAGAAACCAATGTTATTAACGCTAGCAATCATTTTAGATCTACGAAGTTCTGGTAGAATCTTTTCAGCAAGAACTTTGTAAACTTTAGATAGATTTTTGATCTCTTTTTCGCGAACTTCAGGATCAGAGTACATAGAAAGTACACGGATGATAAGTTCTTTATCTTCTACGTCAGATGCTTGAACAGCTTTTTGGAAACCATCCCAGTCTTCAGTTGTTGTTTCAACAGTAGCGGCAGTTTTGTTTTCTACCTTAGCTTTCTTGAACACGTCAGCAAGGTACTTGTCAGTATTTTTACCACGCTCTTGCGATAATTTTTCGTTTAGTTTTTCTGGACCATCAGGAGAAGCATAAGCAGAAACTTTAATTTCCTTAACCTCTTTGTTCTTTGCTTGAGTAGCAGCAAGTAGGAAATCATTTAATACTTTTAGTTCTTCCTTAGTAAGTTCAGATTTACGAATATCAGATTTTTGAATTACGAAGTTGATTTGAGCCTCTTTTTGTTCTGGGGTTATGCGAACAAATTTGTCCTTCATCATGATAGGCTTTGGATCAATATCCACTAATTTATAAGTAGCTAAAGTACCAATGCCAGCTTTTTGTGGGGCGTCAAAAGGAACTTTTTTGTCTTTATAAGTTATAACAAAACGTAACTCAAGTTCACAGCGGAACATTTCATCTTTATAGTCAAACTCAACATCATGTTTCCAGCTTCCACCTGCTTCGTAATTAATTACTTGGTTGTTAGCCTGAACATCTTCACCTTGTAAAGTTTTAATAGGTAGAGCAAGTTCACCACCTTTGTAAACAATCACAGGAGTAATTTCAACTATGGCTTTCTTGTTGAAATACTTAGCAGGAATAGCTCCTTCGATGGTTGCTTTTACTTTATTGCCGTGAACTTCCATAGGATTTGGAGTTACTTTAAAAGTAAATCCAGCGGGTAGTTCTTTCATTTTTTCAACACCGCCGCAGGAGGCAAGTACAACTGCAGCAAGGGCGATGATTGCAAATTTTAAACCTTTCATTTTCATATCAAAATTGGTTAGTTGTTTATTTTCATTGAATTTATTACATTACAAACATAACACTCTTTTCACAAAAAAAAAACAGATCAGCTAAGATAGCTATTTTACACTAGAATGTCACACGATTAACACCTTTATTGTACC
>WBUV01000513.1 GCA_008933525.1 Bacteroidales bacterium
GCTTATAAGGAGAATTCCTCGCAATCGTCAAACATTGTTTTTCTCTGCCACAATTAACGAGCGAATTAAGGATTTGGCCTATGGGTTGGTTCGACATGCCGTTCGTATTCAAATATCGCCCAACGATCCTGTATCCAAAAATATCGACCATTCAGTTGCATTTGTTGAGATGGACGACAAGCGTTTTTTCCTTGAACGTTTTATAAAAGATAATCCTGACAGTAAAATTCTGGTTTTTGTTCGAACTAAGGTTCGTGCCGAAAGGGTGATGAAAGCATTGGAGCGTGTAAATATCTCGAGTCAAACCATTCATAGTGGCAAGGATCAAAACGAACGATCCCAAATTATGGATAGTTTTAAATCTGGCAACAATAGAGTGTTGATTGCTACCGATGTGAGTGCAAGAGGAGTGGATATTCCAAATGTAGAGTTTGTTATTAACTACGATTTACCCGAAGTTTCCGAAAACTATGTACACAGAGTAGGGCGCACAGGTAGAGGAAATCAACGTGGAAAGGCCGTTTCGTTCTGTAGCACTGAGGAGAAACCTATACTAGCAGAGATAGAATCCTACTTAACCAAACCAATTGCTGTTATGCAAATGACTCAGGGTGAATACCAGGCAACAGTTGATGTGTCGGAAGAATCGGAGCACGATTGGCGCTCCCTGCTTAAGGAACACGATGAGTATGGTGCAAAAGCTAAAAAGAAGAAGAAACCAAAAAAATAAACAAGCAGATATTGATTCTTTTTTACAATATAATATTTAGAAAGGCATAAGTTACTACTTGTGCCTTTTTTAGTTATTTAAACTATTTCTGAGTTTGTGAAAGTACATTCGCTTTGCTAACTTTACTTCTTAGTCTTAATTGAATTTAGAACCTCCATAGCCTAAAATCAAATATCATGGTAAATATTTCAATCGAAAATTGTTTCCAAAAATCTGAGATAGATTATTGTTTGAGCATTGTTGAAGATAGAATTAACAGTAAGCATACCGATAAATTTTTCAGGCATAAGGAGGAGCTTGAAGAGTGTATATTGCACGATTTTAATCACTCTAAGCTTGAAAAGACGCTGTCATCGCTTACTCCGTATAAGTATCAACCCTATACTTTGTACCGTATTATTAGCAACTCTGCTGATAATTATATGATTACAGTATTTTATAATGATATCACCTCGGTTAGCACTGCTAAAGTTACCCTACCAGATTTAAATGATAATGTTGTTGAAATGAAATCCAACGACAAAGGGTTTTTATTTCAATGTAGCTTTACGAAAAACAAAACTTCCATAGTTATTAAAAGTATTAACTCCTCAAAAAATACCGTGATAAACAATGTGATTGAGACTTTTCAGAAACACAATATTTTCCCGGAGTATATGGAGTTATGGTACATTAAGGGACGCGACAAAAAAGTTAAATCGCTCTATATCGTTAACTGTACTATTGATGGAGAAATCAATCAGAATGAAATTCAATCGCTTCAGAATGATTTTGAACGATACCTACATCGCTACATAAAACCAATGAGCGTGTTCGATATTGTTGGGCCGTCCATGGTTGGACCATCGAGTTCGCATACCGCTGGAGCTAATAAAATTGGACAAATTGCAAGGAATATAATAATTGCACGATCCACGTTCGAAAACAAAAAGGTAAAATCCATCGAAGTAAAGTTACTTGGTTCGTTCCGCGATACTGGCCCTGGGCATTATACTCCATCGGCAATTGGAGGAGGATTGTGGGGTCTTACACCCGATCATCCACAAATGATTCAGCATGGCGATCCTGCATTCCTTTCCGAGCATGGGATCGATTTTGGTATTTGTAAAGCAACTTTTGCAGGGTATAAAAGGGGATTGATTGATGAAGAGCTAAAGTATAGGAACGAGAATAACAATAATATTGCCGAAATAATTGTTGAAACAGAATCGGGAAAATACTCTATTACTGGATTTTCTATTGGTGGTGGAAATGTAGAGGTTCGATATCTTGAAAATAGATTAACAACTCCATTAACAGGTAAGGAAGAGTTCTATTTTTACAATGGATCAATTATTAAACCATCCGATGCAAAAAAAGTAGAAAACGCGGCACTTATTCCTGCGATTGTGAAGATTTCCGCGCAAACAAAGGC
>WBUV01000051.1 GCA_008933525.1 Bacteroidales bacterium
ACCATAAACAGCACCAGAAGCTCCTACTGTTGGAATTTCGAGTTGTAGCTGCAAAAGCTGTTGTGTATATTGCGATGCCTGTTCAATAAAAATTGGATTTGTTGGAGAAACGAACCATTTATCGAGAAAGTTAGCGTAAACCTGATCGTAATACTCCGGAAAATGCCGTGTAACAAAAGCAGCAAAAGACTGAGGCGATGGGGTGTTAAGCATTGCAATTGCATCGTTCTGAATAGAGTTTAGATGAAGATAATTCACCAAAAGATGAATTGCAGCAGCTCCCAACCCTGTTGCTAGGTAGTAAAATAGAAACCTCTTTCCTCCCCAAACTTGCTCCAGAATTCGTCCAAACATATAGAGGGCGAACATATTAAAGAAAAGATGAAACATCCCTCCATGCATAAACATATGCGTTACAAACTGATATGGTTTGAAGTTTGGCGAATTGGGCGAATAAAGTCCAAGTATTCTATTTAAATCCACATTAAATGTGGTTTGGGCTACCCATGTAACAAGTAGCATTATCACATTTATAATAATTAAGTTTTTCACCACTGGGGGAATTGTACTTAAAAAACCTCTTTCGCTATAGTTCATCCTTAATAGTGTTTAATCAAAAAAACATCAATAAAATCGAAAAGTTTACTTCAACTTTTTATCAAGTTCATCCATCTCAATAATTGCCAGAACTTTTTTACCATCCGATGTGTAATTGGGATGGTTGCAAGCAAAAAGTTTATCGACCAACTCCTGCATCTCAAATGCAGAAAGATTTCTGTTGTATCCAATTGCAGCGGCCTTTGCCATCGATGCGGCAATTCGCTGCTTAGCATCATCGAATGGTAGGCTCTGGTTTTCTTTTATCTCCATCAGCAAATCGTCGATCAACTTTAGGGGCTCGGTTGTTTTTAGATTAGCAGGAAGGCTGTTTATTCCAATTGTGTTGTGCCCTAAATTGCTAACTTCTAAACCCATTTGCGATAGTTGCTGCTGATTGTCCATTATCAACGCAAAGTCCTGAGCGCTCATCTCTATGGTTTGCGGGTAGAGTTCGCGTTGAGCAATATTATGCTCCGATGTAAGGCTCTCCAGGTACTGCTCAAACAAAATCCGTTCGTGAGCTCGTTTCTGGTCAATGACCATTAACCCCGATTTAACTGTGGTTAAAATGTACTTGCCTTTAACTTGGTAAAACTTGGTAGAGGTTTCAGCAGGAGCATCATCAAATCCCTTCGATGCGAATGTTTGTAGGGTTAATTGAGTTGGCTCTTCTTGAACTGGTTTATCGGCATAAAGTTGCTCCCACCCTTCGGGACGGCTTGGCTTATGATGCTTTACAGACGAACCTCCGCCCGAAAATTTTTTGCCTTCGTCCTCAAAAGGGTTGAAGTGCGGATTAATTTCAATCTCAGGGGGTGTAACAGGAGCATTTTTGGGGAAAAATGGGATATCGAAACCAGGATCGCTATCAAAATCGATAGAAGGTACAACCGCAAACTTGCCCAATGTTTCCTTTACTGCGGCATGCAAAATTTGCCAGATCATTCGTTCATCCTCAAACTTAATCTCGGTTTTTGTCGGATGAATATTTACATCGATAGTTTTTGGATCGATATCGAGGTAGATAAAATAAGTGGGAATACTATCGGCGGGCAAAAGACGGTTATATGCATTTATTACGGCACGGTTCAGAAATGGATTCTTCATAAATCGGCCATTCACAAAGAAGAACTGCTCACCCGGACTTTTCTTTGCACTCTCAGGTTTCCCAATAAAACCATCAATACTTACTATGGTTGTTTGGGTTGTGATATCGAGCAATTGCGAATTCACAGGTTTACCAAACAATCCAACAATTCGCTGCTTTAGACTACTTGCATTGAGTCTGTATATATCGGCACCGTTGTGCGATAAACTCATGCTAATCTCGGGATACGCCAACGCAACCCTTTGGAATTCCGAAATTATGTGCTTTAGCTCTATTGAGGTGCTTTTCAGAAACTTTCTTCGAGCAGGGATGTTGAAGAAAAGATTCTTGATTGTAAAGTTGGTCCCTACCGGACAACTGATAGGTTGCTGAGCAACAAATTCTGAACCATTGATTTGAATTTGTGTTCCAAGTTCATCGGCAACTCTTCTTGTGCGCAACTCAACCTCGGCCACAGCGGCAATTGACGCAAGAGCTTCGCCCCGGAAACCCATTGTTCGAATATCGAACAAATCGTTGGCTACCTTAATTTTCGAAGTAGCATGACGCTCAAAGCAAAGCCGAGCATCGGTTTCGGACATACCAACACCATCATCAATCACTTGAATGGAGGCTTTTCCTCCATCCTTCACAATTAGCTGAATATTTTTGGCGCCAGCATCAATGGAATTCTCCATCAACTCCTTAACCGCCGATGCAGGGCGTTGAACAACCTCGCCAGCGGCTATTTGATTGGCAACGGAATCGGGTAAGAGTTGAATAATATCGGCCATGAATGGGAAAAATTACCTAAAAAAAACAAAATACGCCGCCAACAGTAGCAAGAACAGAATGATTAAAATCCTGACAGTAGATTGCCTGCTCTGCGAGTACTTATTCAGCCTTTTACTCTGAAACTTGCCTTTAATATTAGGAACAAACGGAGTGTCCTCATCATTAAGCCCAAGTTCACGCTTCATTCTGGCTTCGCGTTCCTTCATCTCCTCCTTTTGCTCATTATAGTAAATAGGCTTATAGTTAAACCCTTTGGGTTTGCCTGTTTTAAAAAATGTAAATATTGCCATGGCTAATTCTTTTTCACGTCTACAAAATTAGAGATTTTAATTGATTGACCGAATAATACAACGTTTCAATTCAGGATTTAATATAGTTTAAAAGTTTTCTTTTGGGGTTCGTTAGTTTTCAGTAGTTTAGCAACTCCGGCTGAAAAGGTTTAACTTTCAAGAAAAATTTTATGCAAAAGTGGATTACCAAAAATAGATATGAGATACATAGGGTTCTAAAAGATCGATGTAATTCATTTTTAATCTCTAGCGAAAATTTCATTTTACTTGTTGATACAGGCAAAACATCGGCATATAAAAAATTGATACGAAATATCAACTCACTAAATATACATCCATATTCGAATAAAATTCTTGTACTAACGCATACTCATTTCGATCATTGTCAAAATGCCGCCAAACTTTCAACTTTGAACGGATTCAAGATTTGGGTTGGCAAAGCCGAATCAACTTTTATAAAAAACGGGTATACACCTATTCCACAGGGAACAAATATATTTACAAAGATTTTAGTTGCTGTTGCCAAACGGCTTTTAAAGCCATTTCTAGGTTATGCACCATTTGATGTCGACTTAGAAGTTACCAATAACGTACTTTTGACTGAATATAATCTAAACATCAAAATAGTGGCAACCCCAGGTCACTCCGCTGGCTCAGTAAGTATAATTGTGGACGATGAAATTGCGCTTGTTGGCGATGCTCTTTTTGGAATTTTCCCGAACTCCATACACCCTCCATTTGCAGACGACACAAAAGAGATGATAAAAAGTTGGGATAAACTACTACAAACCAATTGCAAACTATTTATGCCCGCCCACGGAAAACCTGTTAGCCGCGAACTTATGCAGAAGGAATTTAAACTATACTCAACAAAAAATGACTTCCAATCATAAATATATCTTATTTTTTCACAATTGCCACTCTACTTAATACGTTTAACAATCCAGCACGTTTGCTATTTGTTTAAAAAGTAGTAACTTACCTCGAATAATGTAGTTTATATGAAAATAGTTGCAATAAGAGTGATGGTGTTGCTAGCAATTGTTTTTCTCGTTGATAGCTGCACTAAGAATATTGAGCCATTTCCCGATGCTGTTAAACTGAACACATCATTCTCGCTACCTGTTGGTTCAGGTGAAGTTTCATTATCAAAAACACTAGAAACACTGGGCGTACCAAGCGTTAATTTAACCGAGAATGTTCCTGAGTGGGCTACTTATGGAGTAGTTTACTATGCCGACACCTTGCCGTTGAATTTAACCGAAGTTTATGATAACGCAGAGTTCATTAACTACTTAATGATTCGAACAAATATTTGGAACGATTTTCCGTTGGGTGGATTTGCGCAAGTTTACTTTTTAGATGGATCCGATTCAGTTATCGATTCTCTGTACAATGAAAGAGTCACAGTTCCTGCTGCAGAGCATTACGACGATGGAGTTGTGGTGGGCACCAAGTTTGAATCGTTCAGAACAGAATTTAGTAAGGCTAGAATTGAATTACTAAGCGATGCCAAGAAAGTGGTTATTTACTCAGGTTTAATTGTTACAAACGAAGGTGTAACAGAGAGTAATATTAACTATTTCGATCGGTATAAGCTCAAAGTTCAGGTGGCACTTAGAGTCGATTTTTCGTTTAATGCGGATTGATGTTTACTATGCAAAAATATTCATTGGTTGTTTTGGCATTACTTCTTCATATAGAGTTATTCTCGCAGCAGGATAACACACTTTTCCTAATGCATAATGTTCCGCAAGCGAATTTTATAAATCCCGCGGTTCAAATCAATTGTCAGCAATACGTTGGTTTGCCAATTCTCTCTTCGTTTCACTTAAATGTTAATTCTACAGGATTTTCGTATAGTTCTTTTGCAAATGGAACATCAGCATTGGATTTAAATGGACTTGTAGGGCAAATGCACAGTTGGGATTTTCTTTCCGAGGAGCTGCACTACACACCTATTTCCTTTGGATTTATGTACGATCGGAAACAGTACTTCAACTTTGCTTTGACCGAAAGGGTCGAAACAAAAGTGTTTATTCCCAAGAAATTCTTATCGCTTTTTGTTGACGGAAATACTCAGTTTTTGGGGAATGGTTTAAAAACCAGAAATCCTGGGGTTAACGCTATGTACTATCGGGAATTCTCCTTCGGATATTCAAAACAGCTAAAGAACGATCTGATTGTGGGTGTACATGCCAAACTTCTTTTTGGGCTTGGAGGAATTTTCACTCGGCGCAAGCCTATTAATGTTGAGGTTGATGCTTTAACCCATGATCTTTACGGAAGTTGGAATCCAAAGGTTGATGTGGCTTACCCTGTAAGCGTATCGACCGATGCGCAGGGAAATGTCACTGGAGTTAACCCCGACGGATTCTCACCCATGAGTTTTTTCCTGAATTTTGGCAATCAGGGATTGGCCGCCGATTTTGGTTTTATTTGGAAAAAGGATGATATAACCTGGAGCGGAAGCATTCTAGACCTCGGACTTATATGGTGGCACAAGCAAACAACCCGATTCGAAAATCAGGGAGAGTTTGCATACCGAGGAGCAACTCCGGCCGACCTTGCCGATCCCGATGCTTATATTAATGAATTGAACGACTCAATCAATAACCAGATTCAATTTACACATCAGAAAAAAGGATTCATCACACTGTTAAATCCTAAAATTTACTTTGGCGGAAACTACCCAATTCATGAGCGTTTACTGGTTGGTGGACATATAAGAACTGAGTGGTACCCAGGCCGACCAGTGTTGGGATTAACCTTATCGGGAACGGCATACAGCAAAAAAGGTAGTTCAGTTTCATTAACCTACTCGGCAATGAATGGCTCATTTATGAACTTAGGCTTGGGGTTTGGTTGGGGAACTGAGAAATTTCAATTCTATATGATGTCCGACAACTTAATGGTGGCATTTTTCCCCGAAAAAGCTAGAAATGCAAACCTACGCTTTGGGTTTAATATGTTTTTTGGCTGCACCGATAAGAAGAAAGAGGTAAAAGTCCCCCGAACCGATGGATGCGGTTGCTACTGGCGCTGGGACGATAAAACTCGAAGGAAAAAAAGTGGGGTCAAATAATATGATCAGCTAACAAATACCCATCAACTTACCTTTTAAACCTTATAAAACATGCTCGTTAAAACATTCGGTAGCGCAGTTCACGGAATAAAAGCCACAACAATTACTATTGAAGTTAGTGTATCAAAAGGGATAAACTTCTTTCTAGTTGGTTTGCCCGATAACGCCGTAAAAGAGAGCCAGCAGCGAATTACATCGGCGTTGGAAACCAACGGTTTCAAATTTCCCAAACACAGGGTGGTTATAAATATGGCTCCGGCCGATATTCGCAAGGAAGGCGCAGCCTACGATTTACCTTTGGCTGTAGGAATTCTTGCAGCATCGGAGCAAATGAATGCCGATATGCTTGCTGAGTACATTGTTATGGGTGAACTCTCGCTCGATGGCACTGTGCAACCAATTAAGGGAGTTTTGCCAATTGCCATTCAGGCACGCGAGGAGGGCTTTAAGGGCTTTATTGTACCCAAACAAAATGCTCGCGAAGCTGCAGTGGTCAACAACTTGGATGTATATGGTGTTGAAAACATTATGGAAGTAATCGATTTTTTCAACGGCAATAGCACCCTGGAACCAACAATTGTAAATACGCGCGAAGAGTTTTTTACTAACGCCAATGCCTACGAAGTAGACTTTTTTGATGTTAAAGGACAGGAGAATGTGAAGCGTGCTTTGGAAGTTGCCGCGGCTGGTGGTCACAACATTATAATGATTGGCCCTCCGGGTGCAGGTAAAACAATGCTTGCAAAGCGTTTACCCACAATTATTCCACCATTATCGCTCCGGGAAGCATTGGAAACAACAAAGATTCACTCTGTTGCAGGAAAGATAGACAAAGAAACATCGCTGATGACTCGTCGTCCCTTTCGAAGTCCTCACCACACTATTTCTGATGTAGCCCTTGTAGGCGGTGGACAATATCCCCAACCAGGAGAAATATCATTAGCGCATAATGGTGTTTTATTCCTCGATGAACTTCCAGAGTTCAAACGAACCGTTCTGGAAGTTATGCGCCAACCTCTCGAGGATAGGGTAATCAATATCTCACGCGCAAAGTTCGCAGTGGAGTACCCTGCAAGTTTTATGCTCGTAGCATCAATGAATCCTTGCCCTTGTGGGTACTACAATCATCCCGATAAAGAGTGCGTTTGCTCCCCGGGTATAGTTCAAAAGTACCTAAATAAAATATCGGGACCGTTGCTTGATAGAATCGATATACACGTTGAGGTTATTCCAGTTCCATTTGAAAAATTATCGGGTGCTCCACTCTCGGAGAGCAGCGAGTTAATTAGACAAAGAGTTATAAAAGCAAGGCAAATTCAGGAGGAAAGGTTTATTGAATGGAACGAAGTGCATAGTAACGCTCAAATGACATCAAAACTTATTCGAAAATTCTGCAACTTAGATAACGCCGGAACAGCCCTAATAAAAACTGCAATGGAACGTCTTGGCTTGTCGGCAAGGGCTTACGATAGAATTTTAAAAGTGTCGCGAACAATTGCAGACTTGGATTGTTCTGAGTCAATTCAACCTCAACACCTTGCAGAGGCAATACAGTATAGGAGTTTGGACAGAGAAAATTGGGCAGGCTAAAATAATACTTTTTTTGATAGTTGAATTAAGGGATGTTTGAAAACATCGTGTTTTTATAGTAGTAGCCCTAAAAAAATTATTTTGGCTATTTCCTCGAATTGTTACAGTTCGTATATTGCCCTTATGGAATTATAATGTAAATTGTTACGCTATATCCTTAAAAATGAATAAAAAATACCTAAATACAATTATTAACCTAAACTAAATCTTGAAGTATGATTATTGACAATTTGTTCTGGGTAGTACCGATTGCATCGTTGATTGCCCTTGGATTTGCCTACTACTTCTTCCGTGAAATGATGAAGGAGGATGAAGGTACAGACACAATGAAGAAGATTGCCCTTTACGTTCGTAAGGGTGCTATGTCTTACTTAAAGCAGCAGTATAAAGTCGTTAGCATTGTGTTCTTAGTTCTTTTAATTCTTTTTGTAATTCTGGCTTTTGGCTTGAACGTTCAGAATGAGTGGACTCCTTTTGCATTCCTAACTGGTGGATTCTTCTCAGGTTTGGCGGGGTACTTTGGTATGAAAACCGCAACATACGCTTCGGCTCGTACTGCAAATGCTGCAAAAAATTCGTTGAACCACGGATTAAAAGTGGCATTCCGTTCTGGAGCTGTTATGGGTCTTGTTGTAGTAGGTTTAGCAGTTCTCGATATCTCATTATGGTATCTAGTTCTTAACTATTTTATTGATGAGCCAGACGCTTCGCACAAACTAATTATTATCACAACCACAATGCTTACCTTCGGTATGGGTGCTTCTACTCAGGCATTGTTTGCACGTGTTGGTGGTGGTATTTACACTAAAGCTGCCGACGTTGGTGCTGACCTTGTAGGTAAGGTTGAGGCTGGTATTCCTGAGGATGACCCACGCAACCCTGCTACCATTGCCGATAACGTTGGCGATAATGTAGGTGATGTGGCTGGTATGGGTGCTGACCTTTACGAATCGTATGCTGGTTCTATCCTTGCTACTGCAGCACTTGGTGCAACCGCATTTGGATTGATAAGCGTTGATATGCAGTACAAAGCAATTCTTGCTCCTATGTTAATTGCTGCTGTGGGTATTGTGCTATCAATTTTCGGAATTTTTATTGTTCGCACAAAAGAGGGTGCTACAATGAAAGATCTACTTCGTTCATTGGGAATGGGTGTTAACGTTAGCTCATTGCTAATAGCACTTTCTACTTTCGGAATTCTTTATGCTATAGGTTTGCATAACTGGTTAGGCATATCATTCTCTGTAATTTCTGGTTTGGTGGCTGGTATTATTATTGGTCAATCAACCGAGTACTATACATCTCACTCCTACAACCCAACACGTAAGGTGTCGGAAAGTGCTCAAACAGGCCCTGCTACTGTAATTATATCGGGTGTTGGTTTGGGTATGATTTCTACTGCAATTCCAGTTATCACAATTGCCATTGCAATTCTTATGGCTTTCCTTTGCGCAATTAACTTTGATATCAAGCATATGCTTGAGGCGCAAAATATCCAACTTGGTCTTTATGGAATTGGTATTGCTGCTGTGGGTATGCTTTCAACATTAGGTATCACTCTTGCCACTGATGCTTACGGACCTATAGCCGATAACGCTGGTGGTAACGCTGAAATGAGCCACCTAGGACCAGAGGTTCGTAAACGTACCGATGCGCTCGATGCTCTTGGGAACACAACTGCTGCTACAGGTAAAGGTTTTGCAATTGGTTCAGCGGCTTTAACTGCGTTAGCTCTACTTGCATCATATATCGAGGAGATTAAGATTGGATTATTACGCTTAGGTGAAAATGTTCTAACTTTTGCTAACGGCGAAACAATTGAAACATCAAAAGCAACTATTGTTGACTTTATGAACTACTATCAAGTAACACTTATGAATCCTATTGTGCTTGTTGGTATATTCATTGGTGCAATGATGGCATTCCTTTTCTCTGGTTTAACAATGAATGCTGTAGGACGTGCTGCTCAAAAAATGGTTGAGGAAGTTCGCCGTCAGTTCCGCGAGATTAAAGGTATTATGGAAGGTGAAGCAGAGCCAGATTACGCTCGTTGCGTTGAAATCTCTACCCGTGGTGCACAAATCGAAATGATTTTCCCATCGTTACTTGCAATTATTATTCCAATTGTAACAGGTTTACTATTGGGAGTTGCCGGGGTTCTTGGTCTACTTGCAGGTGGTTTGAGCGCAGGTTTTGTGCTTGCAATATTTATGGCTAACTCAGGTGGTGCTTGGGATAACGCTAAGAAGTATATCGAGGAAGGTAACTTTGGCGGAAAAGGTTCCGATAATCACAAGGCTGCTGTAACTGGCGACACTGTTGGTGACCCATTCAAGGATACATCTGGTCCAAGTTTGAATATCCTTATCAAACTTATGAGTATGGTATCTATTGTTATGGCTGGTGTAACTGTAGCGTTTAGTTTGTTTTAGTTAGATTTAAATCCAAAAAAGAACGAAAGCCCGACAAAAATTGTCGGGCTTTCTTCTTAAACATAATCTCAGTTTATACTTATTAGCTAATCACTGAATTACTCAATAACTAATTTTCTGTCCTTTGGATACTTAACTGAATATTTAAGCGCAAACTCCTTCTTAGCATTGGGCTCTAACTTAAACTCCCACTTAACTTCTCCGGTTTCCTTGTCGTGTTTTCCGGCTGATAAATCTTGCATTTGAACCTCAATTTCCTCTAGGGTTGAGACTGGTGCTTGATCAAGAATAATCATGCTAATAGGCTGATTTTTGTTATTCTTAACTGTTGTTAACCACGAACGAGTTTCCTCTTTCTTATTACCAATAAACTGTTTTGTGGTAAAGTCTTTCACCTTTTCACGATTAACCGAAACACTTTTGTCCTTACCTAACGATATAGAAAGGGTGTCGTTTGCAGCACTTAAATTCAAAAGAGTTTTACCCACATAGCTATCCTCAAAGAAAATATTTGCTTCACCCTCAAGTAGGCTGTACTTTTCCCAATCAACAATATTTGCAATAAGGAACGCATCCTTCTGAACTTTAGGGACACAATAGTACTGATAACTTGCAGGCAGTTCGTATGCAACCATATCTACTGCGTAGCTTTTATTATCGGAAAGAACCGTGTATGGGGTTTTAATCTCAAAATCAACAGTTGTTTGCTTAACGACCATTTCGGAAGGAATTGCTAAACTGCTTGATCCACGGATTTTCATTGCTCCCCCTTTTTTTACTTGAACTCCAGCAACCCTCCCAGATAAGGCACGCTCTTCCCTTTCGGCATTTATGCCGTAGGCAGTAACAACAACTTCTTCTAATGCGACAGATTCTGGCTCAAGGCTTACATTCATATAACTCCCATAGTATGGCATCTCACGTGATTTTAAACCAACAAATGAGAATACCAAACTTCCACCATTGCTTGGCATTGTAAGCGTAAAATCGCCATTAACATCTGTAGTTGTGCCAATTGTTGTTCCTTTTACCACAACACTTACTCCTGGAAGCGACATACCATCTTCTGCTGAAGTTACGTTTCCCTTTGCAATATTGTTGCCCTGCTTTATATTGTAAACAGGTGGAATGGAATTGTAGTTTAGGAAGTAAGTTTTTAACTCAGGGGCAACTCCCGAAGAGTTGGGGTTGCTCGACGAAAAACGTAGTTTCACATTCTTCCAATCCTCCTTTGTTTCCTGACGAACATTTGCCTTATAGATAATTTGTATTGGCTCACTGATATTTCTTGCTCTTATATCGTAAGTTGGAAACCAACCGGCATTATTCACTAAGTAAGATACTTCAAACTCGAAGGTTCCTGCACGTTTGGCATCAACCTTTACCAAAACTTCACCATTAGGATATTCCTTTTTTGAGGTCAAGGTTTTAATTTGATTCTCTAAATCGGAGCGTTGTTTTCTATGTTCCTGTATATTTTTGTTGTGCTCAATTTCCTTAAGTTTGAGGGCAGAAAGCTGAGTACTATAGAAAGTCATTGTTTCTTTAAGATTCACAATACTAGTCTCCTGATTTTTTCCACCAATATCTCTATTTTGCTGTAGAAAAGCCAACTGTTCACCTACAATAGAAAGGTAGGTATTTTCGAGGTTGATTTTCTCGTCGATGCTTCTTACTTTCGCCTCAAGGTCAACCAATTCTTTTGGCTTATCAAGTTTGTTGATGAAATTCTGCTGATGATTTACCGATAGAACTGTAAGTTCTCCATTGGCCTTAACCTGAACGCTTTTTGCATCGATAAACGGTGATAGGTTAACAAATTTCACAACAGTTTTACCTTGAGGCAGTTCTACTGCTTTCTTTCGTGTAACTTGGGCTCCTTCAATAAAAACGGTAACTTCGTTTACGTCGGTTTTTACCTCTTTCTCTGCAGAATCCTGAGCAAAAGAACTAACGGACAAAAAGCACAGGAGTGCTATTGCAATTTTTTTAATCATTATAATACTGTTTTTTTAAACTATTTATTCTTCAAAATATCACGAATTTCCGAAAGCAGAACTTCCTCTTTGCTTGGAGCAGGAGGAGCGGTAGTAGCTACTTCCTGTTTGTGCTTTGCTGTATTCATTGCTTTGATCACCATAAAAACAGCAAATGCTACAATAATAAAATCAAAAATTACTTGCAAAAAGTTTCCGTAATTAAGCGTCACGGCAGGTGAAGTTTCTGTTGCTGCTTTCATCACAAACTTTAAGTCGGTAAAGTTAACACCGCCAATTAAAAGCCCCAGAGGGGGCATAATTATATCG
>WBUV01000052.1 GCA_008933525.1 Bacteroidales bacterium
CATTAGTCTTAGTCAGTCCGATTTGTTTTATACCGATTTTAGTTACCAAGAGTTAAATTTTATTCCATACGCTTACCATAAAAACATCACCGCAACAGGTTCGCTTTCGGTTGACGGAAAATCAACACTTCAAGATTTGTCTGTTCAGGCAACAACCAATCTGAACGGAAGTTTGAATGTGAACTTTGCTAGTCCAACAGTTCTTTCTGGATCACTTAAGGTGGAGAAAGCTACAACTCTCGATAGCGTTTTGACTGTAAACTCGAAAAGTAGGCTCAATGGGCAGGTGGAAATCTTTGCCGATATTAATGGAGCGCAGGAATTAACCGATAGTTATCCTTTAATTGTGAGAGGAAGTTCGCAGGGAATTTCGATTAAGGTTGATGGATCGAAGAGTAGTGCCAATAATTTTCTTCTTTTTTCCGATGATGGCGGAGTTCAGGGTCGAATTGAGGGTGAATCCGACGAAGATGTTTATACTGATCCAAAGTATATTTTCGACAACATTGGTTACACTGTGCAGTTGGCAGTTGCAATAAAGGATTTAGTTAGTGCAAGTACATCTTCCACTGTTTGCGTTGGGCTTGGAGCATGCGTCACAACCCCTGTGCCATCCTTAATTATTGGCGCAACCATTAAGGTGGTGGTTCAGGCGGCCCAAATTGTATCGTATAACTATTTCCGTTTTCAGAATGCAGGTGTTGTTTATAAAACAAAAGGAGCCGATTATGCAGAGTATTTGCCAAAGGCAAATCCTGATGAAGTATTCTATCCTGGCGATATTATAGGAATAAAGGGAGGATATGTCACAAAAAAAACCGACGATGCCGATTTGATAATGGTTGTTTCAAGTAGGCCAATCGTGCTCGGAAATTTACCCGAGAAAGGAAAGGAGAATGCATATGTTAAGGTTGCTTTTATTGGACAAGCTCCAGCAAAGGTTTTAGGAATAGTAAACCCTGGCGATTACATTATTGCAAGTGGTAATAACGATGGGTCGGGGGTGGCTATTTCGCCAAATCTTATTCATCCATTCCAGTATCAGAAAATTGTGGGTGTTGCTTGGCCTAATGTTAAGGATGTTCCTTTTGGATATGTTAATATTGCTGTTGGACTCAATTCTATTGATGTTTCGAGATTGAGCATGAAGCAGGAGGGTCGAATTGTTGCACTTGAAACAGAGTTAAGTAGTTTGAAGGATCAGATCGCAAAGATGAATGCAGCTTTAGCACAACTTCTTCCAAATTATGTTAGCGTTTTGCCCAATATTGATCAGGATTCATGCAAAACTCCGATTGACACTAAGCCAGTTAATGCATTGCAAAACAGTTTAATATCTCAGAACAACAAAACAGACGAGCAGGCAGAATACACAATTACTTATCACGATATTTCAAAAGAACAGATTCTTGAAAGTCTTGAGGGAGCAAAAGAGTCGTTCAAAGCGCAAGGAATTGATATTGCCAGTCACCCATTTTTTGTAAAGATGAGTACAGAGCCCGGCTATCAGGAGAAGTTTGTAAACGAATTGATGTCGGCATTTAGGAAAGAACTCAACAAGAGTTATGACCGTGATATTAAAACCGGAGCAAAGGTGATTAAACTATTTTAATTGAGTAAGATGAAAGTAAAATACATAATTTGGATTGCTTTGGCAGTAGTGCTTGGTCTCTTTCTTTCGTGCGAAGAGGAAGACCCCAAAACCGGGCCAAGGGTTGAAACCGCATCGGTGAATAGTATTATGAATACATCCGCGGCCGTGGGTGGTTGCGTTTTAGACGATGGCGGCTCCGATGTTACTGAAAGGGGAGTTTATTGGGGAACAGCATCGAATCCCGAAAATTCTGGTAACAAAATGCAGATAGGAGAGGGTGTTGGAACTTTTTTCGATACGCTTAGGAGCCTAACTGCAGGTGTTAAATACTTTGTTAAAGCTTATGCTACCAATAATAAGGGAACTTCGTATGGCGCGGAGACATTTTTTACAACGCAAATTAACTTCCCCACAGTTTCTACAGCCGATGTTACAGAGTTGACTCCGAATTCGGCAAAAGTTGGTGGAAATGTTTCAGATAATGGAGGTTTTGATGTGACCGAACGAGGCGTTTTTTGGGGGCCATACCCAAACCCTAAATTAACTGGAATTAAACTTACCTTGGGAAGTGGAGTTGGACAATTTTCGCAAACATTAACCGGACTCGAGCGGACTAATACATACTACGTTGTTGCTTTTGCTACAAACATAAAGGGGACTAGTTATGGGACTGAATTAAATTTTACTACTGTTCCTTCGTTGCCAGTTGTATCAACCTATATAGCAAGAGATGTTAAAACAACTTCGGCGAAAGTGGGGGGCGAGGTAACCTCGAACGGAGGTTCTACAGTTTCTGAAAGGGGCGTTTATTGGGGAACTTCTGCAAATCCTGAAACAACAGGAAGTAAACTGGCTGTTGGAACTGGAACAGGAGAATTCTTATCAACTCTCGAGAGCCTGAATCCAAATTCTACCTACTATTTAAAAGCGTTTGCAACAAATAGTATAGGAACTGCATACGGAACCGAAGTGTCATTCAAAACCTCAGGTAATTCACCCGAAGCAATAACGCTTAACCCTTCAAGCATTACATCAACCTCTGCTGTACTTAATGCAATAGTAAGTGCAAATGATTTAAATACAACGGTAACTTTTGAGTATGGAGCAACAACCAGTTATGGACAAGTTGTTGCTATAGTTGAGAATCCAATTATTCAGAATGACGATACAGTTAGTGTTACAATTGATGGGCTGCAACCGGAAACAACTTATCATTTCAGAGTAAAGGCGGAAAATACTTTAGGTGTTACACTCGGAGCCGATTCTACTTTTACAACAGTTGTTACAGGAATTACAGGAACGGTTTCCGATATTGAGGGGAACACCTATTCAACAATCGGAATTGGACATCAATACTGGATGACCGAAAATTTGCGAGTAACTAAATATAATGATGGAACCAAAGTTGCTCTCCTAAAGGCTGATACTATATGGGTTAAGGGTAACCCTGGGTACAGTTGGTATAATAACGACTCGTTGGAGTATTCGCAGACCTATGGTGCTATTTACAATTGGTTTGCAGTAAATTCGGGAAAACTTTGTCCTGCTGGATGGAGAGTTCCTACAAACGATGAGTTTTCTGAGCTAGTTAGCTATCTCGGCGATGCCAGTGTTGCAGGTGGCCTTTTGAAAGAGTCAGGTTTTTCTCATTGGAAATCTCCAAACACTGGAGCCACGGACAACTTCGATTTTTCGGCTCTTCCCGGAGGGAAGCGATCCGACCAGGGCGTGTTCGACTTTATGACTATTGAGGGTAATTGGTGGACCTCGTCCGAGTATAGCAGTTTAACGGCTTCGTATTTTTACCTGCTTTATAACTATAGCAACTCATTTCAAGCCTACATTAATAAAAAGAATGGAATGTATGTTCGGTGTATAAAGGATTAAATTGGTTCAATTTTCAAACTGCTCTGGGACTGAATCTGTCATCTCGGAGCAGTTTTGTTTTTAGAATTGATGAATCCTTTGTGTGTGGCTAATTTATTTATTGTCGGAGAGGAACAGTAATTTAAATTAGGCTAATTGGGAATTCGTTTCTGAATTTTTTTTACTCTTTTACTCTATTTTTTGTCTTGAATTTGGGTTTTGTCAAAATGAAATTTACATTTGCCTTTACACTTGTTTTTTGGTATGAGGAACTTCTACTTTATCATATCATTATTTTTTTTCACCACGCAATTATTTGGCTCCGGCCAGAATAGTAATACCGATACTTTAAAAAAATCGGCACAGAGATTAATTGCACTATCTCTCGAAACTCAAAATAATCCGGCACTTCGGTTAAGTATTGCCGATAGTGCTTTGAGAAAAGCTGTACTTTTAGGCGATAAGAGTACTATTGCAAGCTCCCTTTTAGCCTATGGCCAGGCTTATTACATGGTTAATAGGTATTCCGATGCTGTCGATAGCGCACAAAAAGCCCTATCCTTTTTTTTGAGTGCTAGCGATTCTCTTAATATGGTTAAGGCGTATAATTTTCTTGGAGCGTGTAATTTAAGGCAAGGTCGGTTTGAGACCGCAATTGATTACATTGAAAAAACCATCACATTAAGTAAAAAACTTAACGATAGCATTCGTATTGCATCTGGATACAACAATCTGGGTATTGTTCATTTTAACCTTGAGCGTTATCAGGAAGCCGAGGAGTATTTCAAATTAAGCCTCAATTACTATAAAAATTCAAAAGATCTTAGGAGTTTTACACGTACACAGGGAAACTTAGGCCTGAACTATTTGAAACAAAATAATATTGATGAGGCAGTCCGATGGTTTGACGAATCGCTCAAAATAAGATTAGAGTTGAAGGATACTCTCTTGTTAGCATCAATTTACGATAACATTGGGAATGCTCATGAGAAGACCGGAAATTATACTAAGAGCGAAGAGTTCTATACTCTTTCGAACAAATATTTCAAGAAATTAAAGAGTCGACATGGAATTGCACTGAGTGCATTAGCGCTAGCTAGGATACAACTTATAAAGGGCGAACTCGGATCTGCCTACAAGAATTTGAGCGAAGGTCAAAATATTGCTAAGGAGGATGAAGAAACCGACCTTTTAATGCAAAGTTTCAGAATTCAAGCGGATTTCTATCAAAAAAAAGGAAACTTTGAGAAGGCTAAGGCCTCTTTGGACGAGTATGTGAAATACTTGGAAAAATCGTTCAACGAGAAAACAACCTCAAGAATTGCCGAGTTGAGAGTTCAACTGGAAACAGCCCAGAACGAACGCGATAACCAAGCTTTGAAGGCTAAGTTGGAAGTACAACAATTACAATCCGCTCAAAGCAATCGCATTAAGTATATTTTGATTATTTCGGCAATTGTCTTATCAGTATTGCTTGGTTTTACAGTAATGTTCGTTTTTAAACTTCGAAATAAGAACAAAGAAATTAAGCGAATTAATTATCAACTCCTTCATTTCAACGATGAGTTAGATCAGCTTGTCAAGGAGCGTACGAAAGATCTTAGTAGTGCACTCGAAAAAGTAAAGGAACTCGAAAAGGTAAAGAGTGCCTTTCTTAGCAATATTAGCCACGAGGTTCGGACTCCTTTAAATGGAATATTAGGTTTTACCCAGTATTTGCTTTCGCCCAATGTTTCTGATGAAGAAAAGAATCAATACGGAAGAATGGTTCAAAAACTCGGGAACAGACTGCTTCGCGTGGTTGAAGATATTTTAGAATTGTCAAAAATCGAGACAAATCAACTCGAACTTCACTATACCGATTATAATATTAACGAACTTTTGGGAGACCTTTACCAATCGTATTCCAATAATGAAGATTTTTTGGCAAAGAATCTAAACTTTAGGTACATTAAATCATTGCCCGATAATCAGGCCGTTTTTAGCATTGATGTATACAGGGTTAAGAAAATTCTGTCCCATCTGATTGAAAATGCTTTCAAATTTACCAATATCGGAAGTATTGAGTTTGGTTACTATGTAGATACTCCATTAACAATCAAGTTTTTTGTAAAGGATACTGGAATAGGAATACCCAAAAAAGCACAATCGAGAATTTTTGAACGGTTCTACAAGCATGTAGCCGAGGATCACCTTGCAGTTTACGATGGAACAGGTGTTGGACTTACAATTGCCAAAGGATTTGCAATAGCCATGGGTGGAAGGATTGAGATAGAGTCTATACCAAACCATGGATCCACTTTTTATCTCTACATTCCAAAGAAACTATCCGATAACAACACCCCTTCTCTGCATGGGGAGAATAGTGTGTCGTGGGGTAATAAAACAATACTGATTGTTGAGGATGATCTTATTAGCTATCAGTACCTAGAGGCGCTGCTGCAAAGAACTGGTGCTCGATTAATACATGTGAAAAATGCCGAAGATGCCGTTGAGGTTGCTAGTATTAATAAGGATCTTAACCTTATCATCATCGATATTCAACTGCCATTTATGAACGGAATTGAAGCTACAAGGGTGATTCGGAAATCGAATAAAAAAGTTCCAATAGTCACTCAAACGGCCAATACAGTTAGCGATGAGGGGAAAGCGTGTCTCGATGCGGGATGCAATGCTTTTATTTCCAAACCAATCGATCCGGATGATTTCTATGGACTGATTAACAAACTAATTCTTTAGTGTGTACTTATTCCTCAAAATGTTGAATTGTACATGGTAAAACTTATCCTGTTTTTTGGTGTAAAGTTCAGTTAATCAGAATATAACATTGAGTTGTATGTGTTTTGAATAAATAATATTTCAATAAAAAAATGAAGCCATGAGAAGACATTTTATTTTAATAGGTCTAGTTTTTCTACTATTTGCATGTAATCAGAAGGAAAAACGCCAGATCGATTTACTTACCAAGGAAAATGAAGCTCTTCGATCAGAGTCACAGTCCAAAGATTCAACAATTAATCAATTCTTCCTTTTGCTTAACGAAATTGAGCAAAATTTAGCAGAGGTAAAACAACGACAACAGGTGATCTCCAAAAATGCAATTCAGAGTAGTGAACTCAAGGATGATGTTAGAGAACAGATCGACCAGGATATTCAAACTATCAATGAGTTGATGGATAAGAATAAAAAAACAATAGCATATTTAAACCGAAAACTTAAGGAATCGAATCTGAAAATTGCTGAGTTTGAAAGAATGCTTGCACAAACCGTTCAACAAATTGAGGATCGTGATGCTGAAATAGTGGAGTTGAAGGAAAAATTAACTACTCTCAACTTCTCAATAGAAACACTCAATGCTAAACTCGACACTTTAACAGAAACCAACATAGAGTTGTCCCATAAGGTTGATAAACAGACCGAGGTCATAAACTCTGCATGGTATGCTTTTGGCACAAAGAAAGAGTTGCTTGAAAATAAGATTATCGATAAAACAGGAGGCTTCCTAGGAATTGGAAAGTCAACCAAGATGAAAGCTGATTTCGATAATTCTTATTTTACCAAAGTTGATGTGTCGCAAACAAAAAGTATCGATTTGTTTGTTAAAAAGGCAAAACTTATAACAACTCATCCAACCGACTCCTATCAAATTGTTTATGGGCAAAATGGAGGTGTCGATAAGATTGAAATTATTAATCCGGATAAATTTTGGTCAGCATCAAAATACTTAGTTATTGAAGTTGAATAGTCGTCATTTGATTTTTTTCGTAAGGGTGCAATTTTATATGCACCCTTTCTTTTTTTTGGTTCTTGAACAATACGAGTATTTTAATGCCGTTAAATTGGAATGTGGGCTTTTCAACTATTATTGCTAATATTGTAGGTTTAATTTTACTTGAAAGTATATTTCTAAATTAACCGGTTTGAGTTTAAAAATTGTATATAAATTTTTAGTACTGTCAATCTTTTTAGGACTTACAGCATGTTCGTCTAAAAAGAATACAACAGCTAGCAGGGCTTATCATAATCTTACTGCTTACTACAATTACTATTATAATGCTTACGATAGCTATAAAAGCGGTATAAATAGGGCTGATGCTGCATATCAGTATAATTACACATTGCCATTGCCAATGCTTTTGGTTGGCGACGATCAGGTTTCTGGATCGGTTACTGGTGAAATGGATAGAGCAATTAATAAATGTACTGCTCTTATTAATAGACATTCGATTACAATTAAGCCCCAAAGGAAGAAAGGACTAATTACTGGTAAGGAGAAGGAATTTTATAATCAAACAGAATTTGTACGCTGGGCTCGAGAATCGTGGTTGCTGGTTGGCCAAGCCCAAACATGGAAGGGCGATTTCGAGAAGGCTCGCTTAACCCTTGAGTATATTCTAATTCAGTTTCCAAATGCCACAATATGGTACCATGCTCAGGTTTGGCTTGCTCGTGTATCAATTATCACTGGCGATTATGTTGATGCATTGGATAGGCTAAAATCCATAGATGCCAACCGCCGCAAGCCTAAGGATAAGGAGTTCGTCCATCTTCTATCGTCAACATGGGCTTTTTACCATCTAAAGCAAAAGCAAAACTCCGAAGCTATTCCGTTTATCAAAAAATCAATCGAAAACTCTAACCGAAAATCGGATAGATTGCGATATTCATACATTCTAGCACAAATACAGCAACAAGCAGGTAAAAATGCAGAGGCCACAATTTACTATAAAAAGGTTTTAAGAATGAATCCTCCGTACGAAATGGCTTTTAGCATTCGTATAAAATTAATTGCTTTGGGAAATTTACAGGGCGAAAGTTTGAAGAGAGAACTTCTGAGATTAGCAAAAGACGATAAGAATAAGGATTACTTGGATCAGCTTTATTACACATTGGGCAGTATTGAGCGTCAAGAGGGAAATATCGATAAGGCTATTGAGTACTTCACTTTATCGGCGAAACTTAGTACCGTTAACAATAACCAAAAAGGAATGTCGTACTTGGTCCTTGCCGACCACTTTTTTGGCAAGTTGAATTATACAACAGCACAAACTTACTACGATAGCGCCTACAATGCTCTGGATAAAAATTTCCCTGATTATCAACGACTCGAAGTGAAAAATAGGCATCTTACAAAGCTGGTCGATAATCTTAATATAATTAAAACCGAGGACAGCTTGTTGCGTGTGGCTAATATGCCAACAAAGGAGAGAGATGCTCTCATCGCTAAAATTATAAGCGATTTACAGGCCGAGGAGCAAAAGGCCAAAGCTCTTGAACAAGAGGAACGACAACAATCGATGCTTTATCAGGAAAGCCAACGGAATAGGATGACAAATGAGCCATCGGGGGGTAAATGGTATTTCTATAATCCCGCCTCAATTAGTTACGGACAATCCGAGTTTCAGATGAAGTGGGGTAAGAGAAAACTTGAGGACAATTGGAGGCGCAAAAATAAACGAATTCTAAGTCTTGATGAACTTTCCGATGGATCTTCGGTTTCCGATACTTCCAAAAATCCTCAAAAGCAATTATCAAATAAGAGCCCTGAATACTATTTGGTTAACTTACCCGTGAACGATTCGCTTAAGGCTTTATCAAATGGTAGAATATTGGAAGCAATGGAGAAAGTTGCGGAGGTGTATCAGAATGATTTGGGCGATATTAATGAGGCCAAGATGGCTTACCTTAAGTTAGCCGAACGTTTTGCAGAAACTTCTCAAGCATCAACAGCATACTACAATCTTTATAAATTGAGTGTTTTGCATAACAGCAATACTGAGGCTCAGAGCTATAAAAATATGCTTTTACAGAAGTATCCTACTAGCCCCTACTCGCTTCTCCTTTCAAATCCAAATTATGTGGAGGAGCTTAATAGAAAGCAGAACGAAGGAAATGAGTTTTACGAAAGGGCATACCAGTATTACACCTCCAATAATTACGCAGAGGCATTGAAGTTGATAAGCGAAGGTGTTGTCCGTTTTAAAGGAACAGAATTGGAACCAAAGTTTCGACTTCTCGAAGCCCTTTGTTTGGGTAAGACTTCCGACCTGAGAACATTTAAAGCAGCCTTGGATAATACTTCAAAGGCATTTCCTAATACTGAACAAGGACAGCTTGCCTCAAGTATGTATAGTTATCTTGAACAACGTGAGTTGCAGTTGATTTCTGGAGAGGCTGGTATTGATGTTCCCCAACCGGAAGAAATTGCAGATTCGTTGTCAAAAGTTGTTTACAACTCACCTTCGGGCGAGCATATGTTCATATTGCTAGTGCCAAAGCGTTCCGATATTAACCAGTTGAAATTTAACATCGTTTCGTTCAATGTGGATTACTTTATCGAAACCGATTTGTCGGTAGCAAACCAACCGTTGAACGATTTTGTCGAAATTATCACTGTTACTGGTTTCCGCGACGAAAAGTTGGCTGTAAAATACTATAATTTGATTAAGCAGAACGAACGAGTATTTAGTATTGTTCGTAAAGAGGATTATCAGATTTTTGCTATCAGCATTGAGAATTTTGCGGTTTTCCTAACCGATAAATCTGTGGCCGATTATTTGAGGTTCTTTAAGGAGAATTATAGCACCGAAAACTAACATACTTATCAAAATGCAAGTTAGTATTCTTTGGGTTGACGATGAAATAGATTTTCTCAAGGCTCACATTATTTTTCTTGAGCAAAAAGGGTATAAGGTATTAACAGCATCCAATGGGAACGATGCCATTGAGTTGGTTCGTTCAAATCAGTTCGACTTGGTTTTTCTCGATGAGAATATGCCCGGTTTAAGCGGACTCGACACTCTTCCAATTATTAAAGAGCTTAAGCCAACCCTTCCGGTAGTGATGGTGACAAAAAGCGAGGAAGAGAACATTATGGATATGGCCGTTGGGTCACAAATAGCCGATTATCTTATAAAGCCTGTGAATCCAATGCAAATTCTTCTTTCTATAAAAAAGAATGTTCACGCAAAGGATCTAATTTCCGAAAAACAGGTAATAGATTTTAGAGTTGAGTTTGGGCAAATAAGCCAACTTATATCTCAGGCCAATTCATCTTCGGAGTGGACCGAAATTTATAAAAAACTTGTATCGTGGCAGCTTAAATTGATTAACTCATCCGATTCCAGTGTTAAGCAAATATTTGAGATGCTTTTGTCCGATGCTAACACTGAGTTTGCCAAGTTCATTAAAGCAAATTATAAGGATTGGTTCAACCCTAACCATCCCGATAAACCTTTGATGTCAGCAAGTTTGTTGCGGAGCAAGGTTTTCCCAATTATTGATGGCGGTCAGTCGGTTTTGTTTATTTTGGTTGATAACCTACGTTACGATCAGTGGAAAGCCATTGAGCCTATTCTAACATCGGAATGGAGAGTTGAGGCTGACGAAACCTACTACAGTATTTTGCCAACAGCAACACAGTATGCTCGCAATGCAATTTTTGCTGGCCTTATGCCTCTCGAAATTCAGAAAACATATCCAAACCTATGGGTTTTCGACGAGGAGGATGAGGGTAAAAATATGTTTGAGCAAGAACTTCTTAATGCTCAGTTACAGCGACTAGGGAAAAACTATAAAACCTTCTACGAAAAAAGTAATACATTGAAACCTGGGCAACGCATTGTCGATAATCTAAAGGAGGTTTTAAAGAATAACCTTTCGGTGTTGGTCTATAATTTTGTCGATATGATGTCGCATTCCCGAACCGACTCCGATATGATGAAGGAATTAGCATCCGACGAATCCGCTTACCTTTCTCTCACAAAATCATGGTTTCAGCATTCCGATTTAAAAGTGCTTCTTTCCGAAGCATCTAAACATAACATAAAAGTTGTTATTACTACTGACCATGGTGCAATTAGGGTTCAAAATCCCATTAAAGTGATTGGCGATAAGGCTACGTCTACAAATCTTCGGTATAAGTTAGGCAAGAGCTTAAATTATAACCCTAAAGAGGTTTTCGAAGTTCGTAAGCCCGAGGAGGTGCACCTACCAAAGCAGAATGTTAGCTCGTCGTTTATTTTTGCCTATAACAATGCTTTTATTGCATATCCCAACAACTATAACTATTACGTGAACTACTATAAGAATACATTCCAACATGGAGGTATTTCGCTTGAGGAAATGATTGTGCCATTTGTTGTTCTGAGTCCAATTGAATAATACTTTCTTATGATTACCTTAAAAATCGAAAGTTTAGACTCCATTAATAAAATAGCCTGCGATATTGTTAGTTACTTCGGCGATAACAGGGTGATATGTTTTTATGGAACAATGGGAGCCGGGAAAACAACACTTATCAAAGCAATTTGCGATGTTTTAGGAGTTAAGGACATTGTTGCTAGCCCAACTTTTGCTTTGGTGAACGAGTATAGGGATATGAACAACAAGCCTATTTTTCACTTCGATTTTTATCGCATTAACAGGATTGAAGAGGTTTACGATTTTGGTTACGAGGAGTATTTCTATAACGACGAGGGGATTTGTTTCATTGAATGGCCCGAATTGATTGAGGATATTCTTCCTACCGATGGTGTTTTATTTGTTCGAATTAAAGTTAACTCGGACAATACGCGAACTCTTGAAATTTCGTCTTGATTATTAAACCATTTTACCCGATATTCGTATCATATAATTACC